>JBGSBQ010000258.1:0-5715 GCA_041730475.1 Sphingomonadaceae bacterium | reverse complement strand
GGTACTCATGACGACGGCAAACGAGATCGAGCCGATCAGATAGGCCGCCACGGTCAGCGCGACGGTCATTAAAACTGTATTCATTGTTCCCTCAAGTGATAAACCCGGCCCGCTCGGCCGGGGGCTGCTGAATATACACTGGATTGTTGGCAAACCCCAAACAGCTAGTCGGCCAGCGCGCAGTGCACGGGCTTGGCGCCCAGCACGTCCAGCAACACCTGCGGCGCGATGCCGATCAGGTAACCACGCCGCCCGCCATTGATATAAATGGTTTCCAGCGCCAGGATGCTTTCTTCCACGTACACCGGCAGCACCTTCTTGGTGCCGAACGGCGAGGTCCCGCCCACCTGATAGCCGCTGTGACGCTGCGCCACCTCGGGCTTGCACGGCTCGACCGACTTGCAGCCGATGCCGCGCGCCAGATTCTTGGTCGAGACCTTGCAGTCGCCGTGCATCAGCACAATCAGCGGTTTGGCCGCGTCGTCCTGCATCACCAGCGTCTTGACGACGTGGTGTTCAGCCACGCCGAGTTCGCGCGCCGAGACACTGGTGCCGCCATGTTCCTCGTACTCATACGGGTGTTCCGTGAAACTGACGCCGCGTTTGCGCAATAACTGCGTGGCCTGGGTTTCGGAAATGTGCTCTTTTTTCGCCATGCGTGATACGCTAAAGATTCAATCGGGAGTGTCACATTATGCAGCAAGAACTTCGCTTTGCCACTTTCAATGTTTGCAACCTTGCCCCACCGGGCGCGAAATTGTACGACAATCTGGAGCCTCTGAGCGAAGCGGCCTATCAGGCCAAGCTGGACTGGACCGCGTGGCAGCTGGACCAGCTCAATGCTGATGTGATCGGCCTGCAGGAAGTGTTTTCGATGGCATCGCTGCGCGCGGTGCTGGAGCGCAGCCAGCGCTATCGCGCAGCGACGCTATCTGGCTTCGATCCGGCGCCCGACCCGGTCACTGGAGCACCGCGCTGGACCCCGCAGGTGGCGCTGATCTCGCGCCTGCCGCTGGCGGCTCCCGCCACCGCGTACCCGAACTTCCCGGCCGGTGTGGCGCTGCCCAGCGGCAGCCGCGACGCCGAGCGCTTCGCGCGCGCGCCGCTGCATGCGCAGGTGCTGCTGGCCGATGGCCGTGCGGTCGACGTGATCGTGATCCACCTGAAATCGAAACGCCCTGATTACCGCAACGGTGACGATGGCAGCGACGCCATGCTGTACGCGCAGGCCAACCTGCGCTCGCTGATACGGCGCGGTACCGAAGCGGTGGCGCTGCGCGCGCTGCTGCTGGAGCTGGCCGGCAGCCGGCACCGCCCGCAAGTGGTGCTGGGCGACTTCAATGACACCGCCGATGCCGTCACCACCACCATCGTGCTGGGTGAAGGCGGTTACTGTGCCCCCGGCCAGGAGCTGAGCGGCCGGCTGTTCGACTGTAACGAGATCCAGCGCCGTCAGGATCATCTGCGCCATGTCGGGTATACCAATATTCACGAAGGCCACTATATGACCATCGACCATGTGCTGGTGTCGGAAGAATTCAACCCGGCCTCGCGCTATGCGATCGGCGAGGTGCTGGACGTGACCTATCTGAACGATCATCTGCTGCTGGACCAGCCACACGCGTCCGACCACGGTCAGGTGCTGGTGCGCCTGCGCCTGTTTGGCGCGCGCGATCCGGCCACGGCTTAAGGCGCAACGTGATAACCGCTTAGGTCTGGGGCGGATCGTTTTCACGCGCAAACGAGCGATGACTGGCCAGCGCTTGCTTGAAGGCGGCCAGCGCTGTCGGCAGCGTTTCGCTGCGCGTGCCGATCAGCGCCGGATCGTCTGAACCATCCGGCAACGTCGCCGGCACGCCTGCGTCCTGCAGCAGCGCAGCCCCTGCGCCCACCAACATCACCGGCTTGCAGTGACGATACTGTTGGCGCACGAAATCCAGCGCGTTGGCGTCCTTGCTCAATGCCGTTACGCCGTTCTCGCTATGCGGCACCACGACCGCGTCGTACAACACCGACGGACCAGCTTCCAGCGTGATCTCGACATCGAGCGAGCCGCCGTCGGCCGTCTCGATCTTGCCGAGCCGACTGCCCACCAGCCGCGGAACGGCGCCGTCAGCGAGCAATGATGCATAAATCGCGCGCACCCCTATCCCGTCGACACCGGGCCAGACCAGGATGGCCACCTTGCGCGTGGTCACGCCGGTCTCACCCGGCTGGCTCAGTAGTGACAAGGCAGGCGACGGGGGGTACTGCGGCAGTGCTCGATCCGTGGCGAGCGGGAGTGGATCAGGTACGTCGATGCCGAGTCCTTGCGCAACCGCAGCGGCCAGCATCGGGTTGACGTTGACCAGTGTCGCCACCACCCGTTCACGCACCGCCGGCGTTTGTACCCGGGTCAGCTCAAATCGGTAGGCGGCGGCGATATGGGCCTGCTCGGCCGGGGTCTGGCTGTCCCAGAAAAGGCGGGCCTGCGAATAGTGGTCAGCGAACAGTTCCGGCTTGCCGCGCACCTTGTCCAGCGGCGGCGGATCGCTGGCCGGGAAGCTGGAGAACCCTTGCATGCCGGCCTGGAACGGGCATCCGCCGCCCAGCGAATTCGGCTCGTAATTGGCGCGCCCGCGATGAATGGCCTGCCGGTGCATGCCGTCGCGCTGGTTGTTCTGTACCGGCGCAACCGGTGCGTTGATCGGGATTTCGTGGAAGTTGGGGCCGCCAAGGCGGCTGATTTGCGTGTCGAGGTAGGAATGGATGCGCCCTTGCAGCAGCGGGTCGTTACTGAAATCGATGCCCGGTACGATGTGCGCGGTGCAGAATGCCACTTGCTCGGTCTCAGCAAAGAAGTTATCCGGATTTCGGTTCAATACCAGCTTGCCGACCGCGACCAGCGGGACGATTTCCTCGGGAATCAGCTTGGTCGCATCGAGTACGTCGAACCCGAAGGCTGCCGCTTGCTCCTCCGTGAAAATTTGCAGTTTCAGTTCCCAGGCCGGAAAATTGCCGGCTTCAATCGCTTCCCACAGGTCGCGCCGGTGGAAATCGGGGTCGGCGCCGGTAATCTTGGCGGCTTCATCCCACACCAGCGAATGCGTGCCCTGCACCGGATTCCAGTGGAATTTGCAGAAGCGCGACTCGCCCTGCGCATTGATCAGGCGGAAGGTGTGCACGCCAAATCCTTGCATGGTGCGGTAACTGCGCGGGATCGCGCGGTCTGACATCAACCACATCAACATATGGGTCGATTCGGGCATCAGCGACACAAAATCCCAGAAGGTGTCATGCGCGCTGGATGCCTGCGGCATCTGGTGATGGGGCTCTGGTTTGACCGCATGCACCAGGTCCGGAAACTTCATCGCATCCTGAATAAAGAACACCGGCATGTTGTTGCCGACCAGATCCCAATTGCCCTGGTCCGTATAGAACTTGACCGCAAAGCCGCGCACGTCACGCACGGTATCGGACGATCCGCGCTCGCCCGCCACGGTGGAGAACCGAACGAACACTGGCGTGCGCTTGCCGGCCTCGGCAAACGGCGCGGCCTTGGTGATGTCACCCAACTCCGCATACGCCTCAAAGTAACCGTGTGCCGCAGAGCCGCGCGCATGCACCACGCGCTCGGGGATACGCTCATGGTCGAAATGCGTGATCTTCTCGCGCAGGATGAAGTCTTCCAGCGCGGTCGGGCCGCGCAATCCGATCTTTAAGGAATTCTGGTTGTCCGCCACGGGCACGCCCTGGTTGGTGGTCAGGCGCTGCCCGCTGGCGTCCACCCGCACCCGGTCGAGCGGGCCCACCGTGGGATTTGCGCCAAGCGGCGCCACGCCGGCACCAAGTTTTGCGGACCCGATCGTTTCCGTGCTGGTACTGGCGGTGGCCGCCGGTGTCGACGGTTGATGCGCCGCACCCGGCTGTGGCCTACCGGATGCGGCACCGTATTCACCGGGCTTGTTCGGATTAAATGGCATCTCGGCGGCCAGCTGCTGGCCGGCGACTGCTTTCTGCAACAACTGCTGCGACACCGCGTTCTTGCTACCAAGACTGGACGGCGGCTGCGCGCCGGAAGGACCGGACACGGTACTCAGGATCGATCCAGCGCCGTCAACATTCGGACTATTCTTTTTACGCGTCGCCATGTAGCACCTCCGGTGAATTTAGGACATTGCCGAGACCCATGATCAATGGGCAAATATTGCGATCAGGATGATGATCGGGATGGGGATGCCTAGCATCCACAGCAAAATCGAGCGCATATTCATCTCCAGAAAAATAAGGGGTTTAGCGGATGTGCGTGGTGGATTGCGTGGCCGCGTCGCGCAAGCGGCCACCAAAGGTCGCGCTCAGGCTGGCGACAAAACCGCCGAGTAGCAAGGCAACGGTCATCCAGATCGCGGCGCCGGCAGTTGCCTTGCGCGCGGTATTGGCTGCCTCCTTGGCCTTGACTTTGGCATTTGCCACGGTGGCGCTGACCTTGGCGTACACCGCGTCGACGCGCTGCTCGGCTTCGGACTGGGGCAGCGCGGTGCGGGCTGCGACCATGCGGGCGAGGTAAGTGCGGTCCATGGGCGACAGGCTACCCGCCTGTAACGCCGTGGCAAAGATGCGCATGACCTCCGGGCGGGCGTTGCCTGCCTCCGCTGGCGCCGTTTCGGAGCGCAGCAGCATGTCGGCGAAATAATCGACCGGGTTCAAGCCGCTGTCGATAGCCTCCCTGACGCCGCCGACCGCGCTCACCTTGGCGACCTCGGTGCCCGCCTCGACCGCACCGTCAAACAGGGAGCGCGCGGCGCCGCTGACCAGTATTGCCGTGAGCAGCGTTGCGACGGCCCAGGCGAGCAGGCCGTGCGCGGTATCGCGGAAATACACTTCATCGCTATGCACGCTGACCCAAGGGGTGCGCAACCGGCCCGCCATATAGCCCCCCACAGCCGACGCGGCCAGCTGGGTAAGCGAAATCCAGAGGATGGTCGAGATGCCGATGGCCGCCGTGCTGTGATACGACCACGGCGAAATCACAGCAAGGCCGAGTCCAGAACCCAAAATAACCATTACCAGCGACAGCACCGCAGCAGCGGCCGCCCCCGCAACAATCGCGCCCCATGACACCGCCGAACGTTGCGACTCGCCGGGATAGGCGCGCGTGCTAGCGATATCCATTTCCGAACTCAAAGATTGGGATGACATCATCTCTCCTTCACGGTTAACACTGCTCATGTTGGTGCTGGTTCAGCGACCTTGGCTTGGTGATACACCAGCTGGGTTTGCAGCGAACACTCAACATATAGGACCTGCAAAATGGCTACTGTGCGGTGCATAACCAAAGCCCAAGCGATGAGTGATCCTCAGCGGGCGACTGGCTTGTGCTGCGTGACGAGCAGCGGCGTCGGTGTGGCGGCGCTCGGGGCGCAGACGTTCTGGCGTCTGGGGAATGTGATTAATGCCAGCGGCATGCCATGCAGGCGCCAAACCGGTCACTGGCCCCCATACTTAGCAGAGCGCCAATGTTGTACATCCTCGTGTACACTCTTTTGACCAAACTCAAAGCTAACTCAAACTAGTGTCTTGACGTCCTCCCCGCCCTAAAGGACGGGGATTCCTACATCTAGCGTCGCACGTCCGCGACGGAGATCGCACAACATGTTGCGCCGCACCAGCCCTTTGTGGGCGCACTGGAAGCACTACGCTTTGCTGGGTCTTCTAGGTGTGGGCTGTTACAACAGC
>JBGSBQ010000257.1:0-5720 GCA_041730475.1 Sphingomonadaceae bacterium | reverse complement strand
CGTTTCAGTGGCGTACATGATGTATTTCCCGTTGGGAGCGAAACTCGGCGACTCGTCGCTGGTGGTGTCCGACAGACGCAGCTCCTGGCCACTGGCCAGGTCGAGCACATACAACTGGAAGTTGCCGTCGCGACGGGAAATAAAGGCCAGCGTCTTGCCGTCGGACGACACGCGCGGGCTGATGTTGTAGGCGCCGCCGAACGTTACACGCTTGGCTTCGCCGCCTTCCGCGTTCATGCGGTAGACCTGCGGGCCGCCACTGCGGTCACTGGTGAAATAGATGCTGTCGCCATCGGCCGACCATTGGGGTTCGGTATCGATGCCGGCGCTGTTGGAGACGCGGTGCAGATTGCTGCCGTTGGCGTTCACCACGTAGATCTGGGTATGGCCGTCTTTCGACAGCGCGACCGCCAGCTTGCTGCCATCCGGGGCCCAGGCCGGCGCCGAATTGCTGCCTTTTTCATTGGCCACCACGGTGCGCGCGCGATTGATCAGGTTCTGCACGTAGACCACCGGCTTCTTCTGTTCAAACGAGACGTAGGCAACCTTGGTGCCATCCGGCGACCAGGCCGGCGAAATGATGGGTTCATTCGAGCGCAGCGCCAGCTGTTCGCCTTCACCATCGGCATCGGCGACCAGCAACTGGTAGCTGCGGCCTTCCTGCTTGACGTAGGCGATGCGGGTCGAGAAGGCGCCGCGGATACCGGTCAGCTTCAGGTAGATGTCATCGGCAATCTTGTGAGCTGCCAGACGGGTGAATTGTGGTGCCAGGGCCTGGTCCAGTTGCGACAGCTTGCCGGCCTTGACGGTGTCGTGCAACTTGTAGCGCACGTCGTAGCGGCCGTCGGCCAGCGCGCTGACGGTGCCGACCACCAGCGCATCGGCGCCCTTGGCTTTCCAGGCGCTGTAGTCGATGTTGTTGAGGTCGCTAATGGTGCCGGCATCGATGATCTTGAAGGCGCCGCTGCGTTCCAGGTCGGCCTTGATGATGGCTGACACTTGCTGGGGGGCGATCGACTCGTCGGCGAAGGTGGCGACCGCCAGTGGGATCTGGTTGCTGCCCACGCCATTGATTTCGATGCGCATCTGGGCCTGAGCCAGCGGCGCCAGCGTGGCGGCCACGGCCAGTCCTGCGTAGACGATGAAATGGTTCAGTTTAGTCATATCAGTGCAAATCCTTCATAGTGAAAACGGCGTCGAACTCGCGCTCTACCGTACCATCTTTTTTCTTCGGCAGCGGTGACGATTTGTTAATCGCGTTCTCGATGGCATTGTCGTATGCCGCCGAGCCACTGCCTTTGATCTTGCGGACATTCATGACGTCGCCCGTCGGTGCCTGCAGGATGCGGAAGGTGGCGGTCAGGCTGTCATCATTGGTGGCATACACCAGGTTGCCCTTGATCTTGGCCTTGACTGCCGCCTCATAACTGCCGTCCGAGCGCGGGCCGGTGGCACGCGCCGCCGTACCGCTGGTGCCGGCACCGACGGCGCCGGTGATGCGCAGCATTTCGGCAGCGCGCGCTTTCTCGCGAGCCTTCTCGGCCGCTTTTTCCTGCTTGCTCTTGGCCAGCTTCTCAGCGGCCAGTTTCTTTTCTTTCTCTTTGTCCAGCTTGTCCTGTTTTTCCTGCTTTTCTTGTTTTTCTTTCTCGGCCTTGGCTTTTTTGTCGGCCAGTTTCTTTTCTTCCAGCTTGGCCAGTTTTTCTTCGGCTTCCTGCTTCAGCTTGGCCTGCTTTTGCTGCTCCTGCTTTTCCAGTTCTGCCTTCTTCTTCGCCTTCAGGCGTTCCAGTGCGATATCTGGCTCGGCCGGCTTCGGTGGTGCCTCCACCGGTGCTGGTGCCGGCGGTGGCGGTGCCTGAACCTCAGGCTCCGGCTGTTCCTCTTCTTCCGGTGCGGGCGGGGCAGGGGGCGCAGGCGGCGCCGCCGTTTGCACCGTCATGTCCCATACTTCCGCTTCCACGGCGACCGGGTCGTTATTTTGCCAGCGGATGCCTACCCACAGAAACATCAGCAGGCCCAGATGCATGGCCAGCGCCATCAGCATGGAGCGCATGCCGTCATGTTGGCGCGGTACCTTGTAGGGGCCGCCTGCTGTGACCGGTTTCATCGTCTGCACCGTTTACTTGGTCGCCAGGCCGACGCGGTTGATGCCCATTTTCTTTGACTCGGAAATCAACTGGATCACATCGTCGTACTTGCTCTCTTTGTCGCCCGCGATCATGACCGGGAACTCCGGATTCGCCTCGTGCAGCTTGCGCAACTTGCGCACCAGCGCGTCACGATTCGGTTCGGTTTCCGGTGCTTCCGCGTTCTTGCCCTGAATGCCGATCGACAGCGCACCATTCGGCTTGATCACCACCTGGATGTAGTCAGCCGGCGGTTTGGTCGATTTCTCGGCGCTCGGCAGGTCGACTGCGCTCGGGTTATTGGTCGAAGGCATCACCATGAAGATGATCAGCAGCACCAGCATCACGTCGATGTACGGCACGACGTTGATGTCGGACTTGAGCTTGCGGCTGCGGCCGCCGCGCATACTGCTGCTGTTGAAAGAAGAAGCCATGGTCTGAAGTCCTGATTAACGCGACTGGCGCTGCAGGATGTTGGAAAACTCTTCGACGAAGCTCTCGAAACGGATCGCGAGGCGGTCGATATCGTGCGTAAAACGGTTATAGGCGACCACCGCCGGAATGGCGGCGAACAGGCCGATGGCGGTGGCGATCAGCGCTTCGGCAATGCCGGGCGCGACGGCAGCCAGCGTCGCCTGCTGCACATTGGCCAGACCGCGGAAGGCGTTCATAATGCCCCAGACGGTACCGAGCAGGCCGATATACGGCGAGACCGAGCCGACCGATGCCAAAAAGGCCAGATGGGCTTCCAGTACATCCATTTCACGCTGGAAGGCGGCGCGCATGGCGCGCCGTGCGCCATCGAGCACGGCGCCCGCGTCGAGCTGCTCACGGCTGGCCGAGTAGGCGGCCTTGCCCTTGATGAATTCACCCATGCCGGCTTCGAAAATGCGGGCCAGCGCGCCGCTGGAGGCGCGGTCCTTGCCAGCATTCTGTGCCAGCGCATGCAGGTTGCCGCCGGCCCAGAAGGTTTTTTCAAACTCTATGGTCTGGCGGCGTGCGGCGCGCACGGCGAACATTTTGCGGAAAATATAGGTCCAGCTGGTCAGCGAGATACCGAACAACAGGGCCATGATCAGCTGCACGATCACGTGCGCATTGGTGATCAGGGAAATAAAGGAAAGGTCTTGAGTGACGTTCATGGGGTTTTAATCAGTTCTTCGGTCAGAGTGGCAGGGCGTCGCGCATTTTGGCGACCACGGCCGGCGGGATGGCGCGCGGACGCAGCGCCGCATCGACGCAGCCGACCTTGACCTGCGCCGTATTCAGCAGTTGTTCGCCGCGCCAGGCTTGCTGTGCGAACAGGATCGAGGCGCGGCCCATTTTTTCTATTCTCAGTGTCAATTTGATGACGTCATCCAGTTTGGCTGGCGCATGGTAATCGGCCTGCACGCTTTTCACGACGAACAGGGTGTCATGTTCTTCCAGTAACACTTGCTGTCCCACGTCGAGCGCGCGCAACCACTCCGTGCGGGCGCGCTCGAAAAACTTCAGGTAGTTCGCGTAATAGACGATACCGCCGGCGTCCGTGTCCTCATAATAGACGCGGACGTTCCAGATGAACTCTGCAGACATGGTAGTTTTACTACTGGGTAGGTTAGGCAACATTTTACGCGACTTTGTTGTTTTCTTTAGCGAAGATGGCGGGAAATTCATCCCAAACGGAAAAATCCCGCGCTTTCTTCATCACTTCACGCAAAATTGCTGCGCCAACAGTAAAACGTTTTCAAGGTCCAGCCAAGTCATGTAACAACCTTTTACGAATTGATGCTGCGGAGAAGCCTTTGCTGCTGTGAGGCTATTATTTTACAGGGTGCGTTTGATATTCAGTGGCCCGTAGCCTTGGCAAGTCGGCATCATCTCGATGCGGTTGATGTTGATATGGGGCGGCAGGGTGGCGATCCAGTACGCGGTTTCAGCGATATCGTCGGCCGTCAGCGGTTGCGTGCCTTCGTATACCTTGGCGGCGGCGGCATCGTCGCCTTTCATGCGCACATTGGAGAATTCGGTACCGCCGCACAGTCCGGGCGCCAGATTGGTAGCGCGCACACCGGTGCCGATCAGGTCGGCGCGCAGGTTCAGCGTGAACTGTTCGACAAACGCCTTGGTGGCGCCGTAGACATTGCCGCCCGGATAGGGTGTGGCACCGGCCACTGAGCCCAGGTTGATGATGGTGCCGCTACCACGGGCTACCATGCCGGGCAGGATGGCGCGGGTCATGGCGACCAGGCCGCTGCAGTTGGTGGCGATCATGGTATCCCAGTCTTCCAGCGACGAGGTCTGGGCGGGCGTGGTGCCCAGGGCCAGACCGTCGTTATTAATCAGTACATCGATGTTCTTCCAGTCGTCCGGCAAGCCGTCCAGTGCGGTCTGAATCGAGGCGCGGTCAGTGACGTCGAGCTCAATCGCGCGCGCGGCCGGTCCCAGTTGGGTGGCCAGTTGCGCCAGGCGGTCGGCGCGGCGCGCGCTGATCAGCACAAAGTGGCCGTTCTGGACGAAGGTGCGGGCCATGGCGGCGCCGAAGCCGGCGCTGGCACCTGTGATAAAGACGATCATGTGGATTCCTTGTGCGTGATTCGGAGGCAGGGCAAAATTGTAGCCGAAATGCCTACGGGTTTCCGGTATATCTGGAAAAACTCTGGAATATTGCTTTATATGCAATGCTTTCCTTGCCCAAATCGGGCAGTTCCACTACAATCTGGCTTCCATTACTGTCTCACGTAACTGGCGAAAAGCTGTACGGGGCCGCGCACGACGCGCTCCGGTCATGCAGCGAAAGGTGGACATCCACCGGGGAACGTGAGATTTCAATAGCCGTTCGCCTGGGCAGCCCATCGATGGAATCGTACGAAGAGGCTGCCTTTCCGTCATCGGCTTCCCTCATTCGATCCAACCTGCCAGCAACAAGTTACTCAATCGATTGGAGTTTTTACATGTTCGCAAAAGATCACACCCTCGCCAGCGTTGACCCGGAATTGTTCGGCGCCATCCAGAAAGAAAACACCCGTCAGCACGATCACATCGAACTGATCGCGTCGGAGAACTATACCTCGCCAGCCGTGATGGAAGCGCAAGGTTCGCAACTGACCAATAAATACGCCGAAGGTTATCCAGGCAAGCGTTATTACGGCGGCTGCGAGTATGTCGACGTCGTCGAGCAACTGGCGATTGACCGTGTCAAGCAACTGTTCGGCGCGGAAGCGGCCAACGTGCAGCCGAACTCCGGTTCGCAAGCCAATCAGGGCGTGTTCTTTGCCGTGCTGAAGCCGGGCGACACCATCATGGGCATGTCGCTGGCCGAAGGCGGTCACCTGACCCACGGGATGCCGCTGAATATGTCGGGCAAATGGTTCAACGTCGTGTCCTACGGCCTGACCGCTGCCGAAGACATCGACTACGACGCCATGGAAGCGCTGGCCAAGGAACACAAGCCGAAGCTGATCATCGCTGGCGCGTCGGCGTTCTCGAAAAAGATCGACTTCGAACGTTTCGCTGCCGTGGCCAAGGCCGTTGGCGCTTACTTCATGGTCGACATGGCCCACTACGCTGGCCTGATCGCCGCCGGCCTGTACCCGAACCCGGTGCCACACGCTGACT
>JBGSBQ010000256.1:0-5691 GCA_041730475.1 Sphingomonadaceae bacterium | reverse complement strand
GCGCGCGGCGGTCGACGAGCTGTATCCGTATTGCGGCCTGCACGCGGCCCGTGAAGACAGCGCCTTCAACCGGGTCTGGCGCGACTTCCACACCGCCAGCCAGCACGCGCTGCTGTTGCCCTAGCCAGCTGAGGCGATTGATTACGGCAACCGCATCGCCAGCGACAACATCGCCCGTTATGAGCATGACTTGCTGGTGTATGGCATGCAGCAGCTCAGCAACATCAAGGGGGTACGCATGATCGGCACGGCGCGGGACAAGGCCAGTGTGATGTCCTTTGTACTCGATGGCTACAGCACCGAGGAAGTGGGCAAGGCGCTCGACGAGGAAGCGATAGCGGTCCGCACCGGTCACCATTGCGCCCAGCCTATCCTGCGCCGCTTTGGGGTGGAGACGACGGTGCGGCCTTCGCTGGCGTTCTACAACACCTACGAGGAAATCGATCGCCTGATCGCGGTAGTCAGCAAGCTGGCACACTAGTTCCACCCCCAACCGCACGACTGGGGTCTGACCCCGGCTTTCCGCCGGTGGGGTTTGCCAGCCGATCAGCGCCTTAACTTAACGGCGTTGGGAGCTGACCCCGGTGCTGCCTGGGGGTTAGGCTGCAGCGCACTGCTGCCCCTCGCCAGCTTCGAGCAGCTCAAACAGGCTGGCGCTATTAATCACCTGAATCAGCAACTCGCCTTGATTCGCCTTGATCACGTGCGAGATCAAGGCGCGGCGTTCCTGCCCCATCATGGGTACCGGTATCAGATCGCGCGCGGCAAATTTCCCCACTCCGTGCAAATCGCCGACCAACAGCCCCACCGTACGGGTGCCGTTGCGCACCAGTACTACCTGCGCATTGCCATCGACCGCCGCGTATTGCCCCGAAACCAGCCAGCTCAAGTCATACACCCAGACACTTTCCGCTCCACCGCGCCCGTCCAGTGCCAGGATGCCGATGCAACCACTGCCAGCCGCCATGGTGACCGGTGACAGCGCGGCCGCTGAACAGGCTTCGATCAGCTCCCCGGCCGCCATCGCGAACAAGGCACCGCCCACCAGGAACGTGCCAAACTCGCGCCCCTGCACGTCGGAAGTGGCCGTCTCCAGCAATGGCGGCACCGCCGCCAAGGTCGCTGGCCCTGCCGTGACTGCGCCAAACGAGCGCACCACCACCGCCAGGATGTCATCCGTATAGCCATCGGTGACCTTGAATTCCCGATACCCATGCGAGACCGTTGCAGCCATCAAGGCGTACTGCTCATCGTGACTGAGCAGGCGCGAGCCACTGCGGCCATTCGGCATCGTCATTAACTGGCTGCCGCCATCGAGCAAACTGCCGACCGGCCGGGCTGGATTGGTACTGGCAAGGATGGCGCCGTCACGGTCCACGAAGTAGGCCTGCACCCCCTCCTGCTGGCCGATTGCGCCGCACAGCATGGCCTCCAGTTCTACTGCGGAATTGAAGACGATGCCGATTCCACCGATGACGGCATTTTCGTTCGCCGGCGCCCGGATCGCTGCATGGTAGACATAGGTTGGGCGTCCCTCATACAGCGGCGAAGCCACGAACGGGGTCACGTAATAATCCTGTTCGGAGCGCAAAGCGCGCACCGCCGCCAGCGTGTCCGGCTCGATCCGCTGCACGCCGCACGGGCCGGAACTGGCGATGATCACGCCCTCGCAGTCATACACCACCAGCGCCGAGTAGACGGTGTACAGGCCGTGGATATACGCCAGTGCACGCGCCATGCGTGCGCCACGTTCCGGCAGATCGCTGGCCAGCATCTGCCGCAATTCGGGCGACAGCGCCCACCAGCGGCAATCGTTGGCGCGTTCATACAGATTCCGGTCCAGCAGATCCACCATCAGGTGCGACGCGAATTCGGCGTCGTTCATGCCTGATCCCAGCACCGTTTCCAGCAGCTCGCCGATCGAGCGCTTGAACAGCGTGTTGCTGCGCGCCCCGGTCTCGCTGATCTGCTCCAGAATGCTCTCCAGCGCCTCCAGATCGCCACGCTGGTCAGCGCTCATGACCTGCCCGTTCCACACCACCCGCCGTATCATGTTGGCGGCGACGATAATCTCGGCCAGCGGCGTACAGAACGCCGGCGCATGGGACAGCAAGCCATCGATCCACTCCGGCGCCAGCCCGGCGCGGGCGCTGCTGTCGACGCTGCCGAACGCCACATCGATGGGTATCATTACCTGTCCCTGCCATCCCGGGGGCCCGGGATAGCCCTGGTAACCGGGCGACTCGACCGAGCAAATCAGATAATCACGCCCTGCATATTTCCGCAGTGCCGTGCTGCCGTCCCGGTTCACCGGTACCCGTCCGCCGACCGGAATCCAGAGCGGATCGGCACTGGCGATCACGCTGCCGCCGGCATCGAGCAGCAGCATGATGGCGCGCTCCGACAGGTCGCGGTGGGTGTGGAAGATGCGTGCCATCTCCTCTTCGAAATGGAAGCACAGGCACAATATTCCGGTCACAGCGCCCGTTTCAGGATGGCGCATGCGTTGCGAATAGATCAGCGCCTCGCGCTTGTCCGGGCGCAGGTCGCTGGCGCGGAAGGTTTCCACATAGGTATCGCTGGCCAGTGTTTGTGCCAGCAGCGGGTCCATGCTGCGCTCAATCGGCGCTGCCGGGTCCACCTGTGCCAGCACCCGGCCATCGGGCGCCAGCAGCAGGATCTCGTCGTACACGGAATATTTGCTGCGGTAGGACGCCAGCCGCGCGCGCACCGCCGCCGCATCACTGGTCAGCCCGGCGACAAAGGCACACAGCTCGTGATCGGTGGCCAGGAAACCGACATCGGCGGTGCGCTCATACAGATTGCGCACCACGATGTCGATGATGTACTGCGCCTTGCTGGCCATTTCGGCCAGCGCGGTATTGGTCTTTTCATGCACAAGGCTGGTCACCAGCTCCTGCTCCAGCTGGCTGACACCCTCACGCGTCGCTCTCACCGTGGGCAAGATGGTCTTCGCTTCGCGCGGGCAATGCATCTTGGCCGACGCCTCGATCATGCGCCACATCAGATTCAGTTCTTGTAATGATCGCTCGCATTTGCCCACTTCTGGCATGAAGGGCAACAGGCGGGTAACGGTGGTAGCGGAAGGCAAAGTCATCGGCGGGCGCTCGTCAAGATAGCTCAGGAATAGAAATGGCGCAGGGCGCGTAGCGTGCGATCAGCGCCCCCAGTGACATTGGCCGTCCCGGTAAATACCCCTGCACCAGCGCGCCACCAAACTGGCGCAAGAAACTGAGGTGAGCGTCGAGCTCCACGCCCTCCACGATCACCCGTAATTTCAGGTTACGTCCCAATTCAATAATGGCCCGCACAATCGCGCAATCGTCACGGTCATGCGGCACACCGCGCAGGAACAGCCGGTCCACCTTCAGGGAAGTGATGGGCAGCGACTTTAGCAACGACAGCGAGGAGTACCCCATGCCGAAATCATCGAGGCTGATTTCAAAGCCCAAGCGCACCAGCTCCTGCATGATACCGAGCGTCTTGTCGATCCGCTGCATGATCACGCCTTCGGTCAGTTCCAGGCAAATTTGGCGCGGATCGATGTTCGCCGCAGCAGTGATCGCCAGCAGCTCGCCGGGCAGATCGCCGTCGAGAAACTCGGGCGCCGCCATATTCACGTGTACCTGTATCCCGGGCAGGCCCGCCGCCTGCAACAGCGGCAGATCGCGACAGACCTGGCGTATCACCCAGCGCCCGATCAGGACGATCAGGCGACTGTGTTCCGCCACCGGAATAAACTGGTCCGGCGGCACGATGCTGCCATCGGCCCTGCGCCAGCGTATCAGCGCCTCCAGCCCGACCATGCCGGTGCCGTGGTTATCGCAAATCGGCTGATATTCCAGAAAAAACTCGTCGCGCTGCAAGGCATCCTGCAGTGCCGACAACATCAGCAGCTGGGCGACCATCGAACGCTGCTGGGTATCGTTATCGTGGCTGAACTGGCTGACCTGATTGCGGCCGCAGCCTTTGCTGACATACATCGCGGCATCGGCGGCATGCAACATCTTGGCGGTATTCTCCCCATGTTCAGGAAACCAGCTGAGGCCAACACTGGCCGAGACCGACAATTCATGGCCCATATAGTGGAAGCGCACGCGCGCCGCTTCCAACACCGCTTGTGCCACGCAGTCCATTTGCGCCGGGTCCAGTCCGGCCGGTGCCAGCAAGGCGAATTCATCGCCGCCGAGGCGTGCCACCACCGCCCCCGCTGGTGCCAGCGCACGCAAGCGATCGGCGAACGCGCACAACACCACATTGCCGGCGGCATGGCCAAAGCCATCGTTGATCGGCTTGAACTGATCAAGGTCGATGTACAGCAACCCGAATGGCTGGCCACGCGCACATGCAGCATCGAGCAGTTCATGGAAATAGGCGCGGTTGAACAGACCGGTCATTTCATCGGTCTGTGCCAGCTGGCGCACACGCTCCTGCTGGGTCAGCCGCTGCGCGGTCTGCGCGATCAGTGCGCTGATCGAGGCCGCCAGACCCGGTAACTGTGCGTCGCGCTGGCGCGGTGCGACGCTGAAAAATTCCAGCACCCCGGCGCGGTGCAACACACCATCGGCGGCGATATAGGTAACGGGGAAAAAGAAACCGGTGCGCAAACCACACTGCCGCGCCGCGCGGGCGCGCTCCAGATCGGCATGCGTGGCGGAGGTGTCGACCCACAGCGAGTCGCCGCTGAGCAAGGCGGCACCGACCAGGCCCTGCCCGGCAGCGACCTGCAAGCCCATCGACATGGCGCGAAACTGCGTATAGTCGCGCTCCGGCTTATGCCACACATGACGGCAGCGCAGGGTCTCGCCATCCAGCGTCGTTTCACGGGCCCAGTACGCGCCCCATTCCCACCCCAGTTCGTCGCACACCAGATGCAAAATTTTATCGATGGCATCCGCAAAGGTATCGGTACCGATCAGATATTGGGTCAGCGCAAAATTAAAGCGTTCACGGGTGGCGGCACGTTTTTCCGCCGTGATATCGGTCAGAATCCCGTGCGCCACCGGCCGCCCCAACGCTTCCAGCGATTGCAGGCGCAGCCAGCGCAGTCCCTCGTCGGGCAACAGCACCCGGAATTCACACGCCATTGCGCTTCCATGCCGACTGATTGCCGCCCATGCAGCAGCGAGTGCGGCCTGGTCTTCCTCCACCACCCGGGTCCGGATCCAGGTTGCCGTGGGAGTACCGGGCAAGCAGGCCAATAAGCGCTCGGCCACCAAGGACAGGTCGACACAACTATTCGCGCGCGCCATGCTCCAGCGGCCCATGCCTGCGATCTCTTCAGCAGGGTCGGCTGGCAAACGTAGGTGCGCCGTGGTGTGCACGACCGCCGAGTCTCGCCACAGAGGTATGCGGTGTTGTTCCAAAGCTATATCCCGAAGATGATTGAGGGCGCGTGCCGAGTGCTCCTGGATATATTGCGCCCACTATAGCTGCGGTGCCGGCTGCAAGAAAATGCACCACGCCGGCGCATACCTGCCTCATCATGGGGCAATAATGCCCCAAAGCTACTATAGATAAACTGTATTTATATCTCAATGCTGATGGCACCGACGGAAACGCTCAGAAATTCACGCGAAGATTGCTTTTGGCAAGTTTATCTACCGCAATATTCGTGCCAAACAACTTTCTTGCCCCCCACCGGCGTAACCCTGAAAACCCTGGGGTCAG
>JBGSBQ010000255.1:0-5736 GCA_041730475.1 Sphingomonadaceae bacterium | reverse complement strand
GACCGGCATTGTGCTGACCAAGCTCGATGGTGATTCGCGCGGCGGCGCAGCGCTGTCGGTGCGCCACATCACCGGCAAGCCGATCAAGTTCGCCGGTGTGTCGGAAAAACTCGACGGTCTGGAAGCGTTCGACCCGGTCCGCATGGCCAACCGCGTGCTGGGCATGGGCGACATCCTGGCGCTGGTGGAAGAAGCGCGCAAAGGCGTGGACAGCAAGGCCGCTGCGGATCTGGCGCAAAAG
Source organism: Sphingomonadaceae bacterium (assembly GCA_041730475.1). Taxonomy (GTDB): domain Bacteria; phylum Pseudomonadota; class Gammaproteobacteria; order Burkholderiales; family Burkholderiaceae_D; genus Rugamonas. The sequence continues at coordinate 5,495 of JBGSBQ010000255.1, read as the reverse complement.
ATCAAGGTCGGCGGCAAGTTCGACATGAATGACTTCAAGGCGCAACTGGGCCAGATGAAGAAAATGGGCGGCATGGCCAGTCTGGTCGACAAGCTGCCGGCGCAGTTCCAGCAAGCAGCCGGCAATGCCAACATGGACCAGGCCGACAAACAGGTGCGCCGCATGGTCGGCATCATCGACTCGATGACGCCGGCCGAACGGGCCAAGCCGGAACTGATCAAGGCCACCCGCAAGCGCCGCATTGCGGCCGGCGCCGGTGTGCAGGTGCAGGAAGTCAACCGCATGCTGACCCAGTTCGAGCAGATGCAAACGATGATGAAAAAACTGTCGGGCGGCGGCATGATGAAGATGATGCGCTCGATGAAGGGCATGATGCCGGGCATGCGCTAAGCGCGCTGCGAAGCAGAACAGCAGTAACAGCAAGGGGCGCGGATAGCGCCCCTTCACGTTGTAGCCGTCAATTACGTGGCGTTTCCGGTGAAAAACGCAAAAAACAGTTGCATACTCGGTAAATCCCCACCAATATTAGCCGGTGCGATCAATTGCGCAATTTTTCCATGTGTTCGTTAAGGAGGCTCGAAGATGGCAACAGCCAAAAAAACCCCAGCAGCACCAGCTAAAAAGGCGGCGGCCGTGAAGCCAGCCGTGAAGAAGGCAGCACCCGCGAAAGCAGCCGCCAAACCAGCCGTGAAAAAAGCCGCCCCGGCCGCGCGCAAACCGAACGCCGCGTTCATGAAAGAGATGACCCCATCGGCCGTGCTGGCTGCCGTCGTTGGCGCCGCTCCGCTGCCGCGTACCGAAGTGACCAAGAAAGTCTGGGATTACATCAAGAAGCTCGACCTGCAAGATCCGGCTAACCGCCGCATGATCAATGCTGACGACAAGCTGAAAGCTGTGTTCGGCGGCAAAGCCCAAGTGTCCATGTTCGAAATGACCAAGCTGATTTCCGACCACCTGAGCTAATCAGCCCGGCGCCTCGCGCCATGTGGAAGATGCCCTGCTCGCGCTGCGACCGGGGCATTTTTTTTGACGCTACGGCTTCCAGTTATTCCACGCCGACAGTACCGCGTTCGGGTACTCGGGCTTGCCGCGGCTGCCGTTGTAGCGGCCCAGCGCCAGATACAGATTGCCCGCTTCCATGTCGATGTACATGCGCAGGATGGCGCAGCCATAGCGCAGATTGGTCTGCATATGGAACAGCGCACTGCGGTTGCGGTCGCCGATCACATTGGTCCAGAACGGCATCACCTGCATATAGCCGCGCGCGCCCACCATCGACACCGCGTACTTGCGGTACGCTGATTCGACCTGAATCAGCCCCAGCACCATGCCCGGATCGAGTCCGGCACGGCGCGCTTCATACCAGGCGGTGGCGAGGAATTCGGTGCGCACCTGCTCGTCGGGCAGCTTGCGCTTCAGGCGTGCCGACATCTGCGCCAGCCAGCTTTGATAGCGCTGACGTTCGCCGTCATTGCGAAAGCTGGGCTGCGGTGGCGTGGCATCCTTGATCGCGTTCGACAAAGCCAGCCGCACGGCGTCGGCCAGCGCCTCCTCCTTCTGATTGCCGGCCTGCGCCACCGGGGCGCCGGCCAGCAGACCGGGCACCAGCAGCGCCAGCAGACAGCGGCGGACAGGACGCATCACGCTCACTGGGCGATTTTGCCCTTGATGAAGCTGACGATCTCGGCCAGCGGCACGGCAGTCGCTTCGGTATCGCGGCGGCCCTGGTATTCCAGATTGCCTTCCTTCAGGCCGCGCTCGCCGATCACCACGCGGTGCGGCACGCCGATCAGCTCCCAGTCAGCGAACATGCCGCCCGGACGCAGGCCACGGTCGTCGAGGATGACGTCGATGCCCGCCGCCTGCGCGTCGGCATACAGCTGCTCGGTGGCTTGCTTGACCATCTCGCTGCGGTCCATGCCCATCGGGCACAGCACCAGCTCAAACGGCGCCAGCGACGTCGGCCAGATGATGCCCTTGTCGTCGTAGTTCTGCTCGATCGCCGCGCCCAGAATGCGGGTGATGCCGATGCCATAGCACCCCATCTGCAGCGGCGCCGGTTTGCCGTTTTCGTCGAGGAAGGTGGCCTTCATCGATTCCGAATACGCGGTGCCGAGCTGGAATACGTGACCGACTTCGATGCCGCGCTCGATTGCCAGCACGCCCTTGCCGTCCGGCGACGCATCGCCTTCGACCACGTTGCGCAGATCGGCCACGAAAGCCGGCTCGGCGCAGTCACGGCCCCAGTTGGCGCCCGTGTAGTGGAAGCCGGCGTCATTGGCGCCGCAGCAGAAGTCGGCCATGTTGGCGACGGTGCGGTCGGCCACCACGGTGACCGGCGCGTGGGTGCCGATCGGGCCCAGATAACCGGGCACGCAGCCATACACTTCCTGAATCTCGGCTTCGGTCGAGAAGCGGTGCGCGCTCAGGCCCGGCACCTTGCCGACCTTGATTTCGTTCAGTTCATGGTCGCCGCGCAGCAGCAGCATGAAGTATTGCTTGGCGACTTTGCCGTCGGTCTCGGTTTCCACCGTCAGCGCGATGGTCTTGACGGTGTGCGCCAGCGGGATCTGCAGCAGATCGGCGACCTGCTCGCACTTGGTGGCGTCCGGCGTGGCGATCTTGCTCAGCGCGGCAGCGGCGGCCGGACGGCTGGCGGCCAGTGGCAGCGCTTCGGCCGCTTCCATATTCGCAGCGTAGTCGGAGGTTGGGCAGTAGACGATGGCGTCTTCACCGGTGCTGGCGATGACGTGGAATTCATGCGAACCGGTGCCACCGATGGCGCCGTTGTCGGCCGCCACGGCACGGAACTTCAGGCCGAAGCGGGTGAAGATCTTGGTGTAGGCGTCAAACATGACTTTATACGAGGCTTGCATGCCGGCCAGGTCGCGGTCAAACGAGTAGGCATCCTTCATCGTGAACTCACGACCGCGCATCAGGCCGAAACGGGGACGGCGCTCATCGCGGAATTTGGTCTGAATGTGGTAAAAATTCAACGGAAGTTGACGGTAGGACTTCACTTCCGAGCGCACCACATCGGTCATCACTTCTTCAGCGGTAGGCTGGAACGCATAGTCGCGGCCATGGCGATCCTTGATGCGGAGCAACTCTGGACCCATTTTGTCCCAGCGCCCGGTTTCCTGCCACAGCTCGGCTGGCTGGACCAGCGGCATCAGCAGCTCAATGGCGGCGGCCTGGTTCATCTCTTCACGCACGATGGCTTCGACCTTGCGGATGACTTTCAGGCCCAGCGGCATGTAGGTATAAATGCCCGAACCGAGGCGTTTGATCATCCCGGCGCGCATCATTAACTTGTGGCTGACGATCTCGGCGTCGGACGGCGCTTCTTTAAGCGTGGAAATAAAAAATCGGGAGGCGCGCATACAGTGAATTCTTTTTAAAAAGAGAGAGTTATAATCGTCCTAATTTTAAAGGATTAGCTGGCTGATGCGTCCATACTTTATACAAATGCGTTCAATTGATGGCAGTCCGATCATTTTCGTACCCCGAAAGTGGCGTCGGCATGCGGTTTTGTGGGCAAAAATATAAGCAAGACGCTCGGTCGCAGAAAGTTTGAGGTGCAATATGCTCGATCGTGAAGGGTTTCGGCCCAACGTCGGCATCATCCTGCTGAACGCCCAGAACGAGGTGTGGTGGGGCAAGCGGGTGCGCGAGCACTCATGGCAATTTCCGCAAGGCGGCATCAAGTATGGTGAAACGCCGGAACAGGCGATGTATCGGGAGCTGGAAGAAGAGATCGGATTACGGGCCGAGCACGTAAAAATTGTTGGTCGCACGCGCGACTGGCTGCGCTACGAGGTTCCCGACCACTTCATCAAGCGCGAGATTCGCGGCCACTACCGTGGTCAAAAGCAGATTTGGTTCCTGCTGCGGATGTGTGCGCGCGACAATGACGTCAACCTGCGCCTGACCGACCATCCGGAGTTCGACGCCTGGCGCTGGCATGAATACTGGGTGCCGCTGGACGTAGTGATTGAATTCAAGCGCGAGGTCTACCAGCGCGCGTTGCAGGAGCTGTCACGCTTCCTGACGTGGCCGGCGCACGGCAATGGACACCACCGCCACACGTCGCGCTACCTGCGCCAGCCGCATGCACCGCGGCCGCTGCCGGAACCGCCGGGAACGGTGTGCAGCGACGTGCCAGTTGCGGCAGCGGCACCAGCGCCCGCTGACGAACCGAGCGTCATCCTGACACCGGGGATGCGCCAGTTCAGCGACTCCTGACCCCAGGCCCAAAACCCGGGGTCGAACCCGTCGGGTTCGACCCCAGCTTTACGCCGCTGGGTTTGGCAAGCGCTGAAGGCGACTACACAATCCGGCACGCCTCCGCAAACGCCAGTCGCGGAGCGCGTGGCCGCACCTTATCCGGTTCCCCATAACCGAGGCTGCACACAAAGTTCGCCTGCACGCTAGTGCCGGCAAAGAACAACTGATCCACTTTCGCATTATCAAAGCCCGACATCGGCCCCACATCCAGTCCGATAGCGCGTGCCGCCAGCATCAGATACGCCCCCTGCAGCGAAGAATTACGGAACGCCGTACTCTGGATCAGCGCCTCATTCCCGACAAACCACGCACGCGCATCGACGGCCGGCGACAGCTTGGGCAGTTGCTCATAAAACGCCAGATCCATGCCAATGATTACGGTCACGGGCGCCTGCGCCGTCTTCGCCGCATTCCCGGCCGACATGCAGCTGGCCAGTTGCGCCTTGGCCTCGGGCGACTTGACGAACACAAAGCGGGCCGGCGCGCCATTGGCCGCGGTCGGTGCCCATTTCAGCAGATCAAACAGATGCTCCAGCTGAGCATCAGTCACCGGCCGGTCCTGCCAGCCATTGTGGGTATGCGCAGCATAAAACAGGGTATCAAGCGCGGCATCGTTCAGCATCTAAGACTCCAGAGAAATGAAAAGAAGCACCACAATGCCAAAAGCGCGGCCAAGGTACAATAGCGCCTCCCCATTTTCCGACATCCGCCCCATGTTCAATCCCACCCAGGACGAGGTGCGCCGCTTCTTCTGCGGCGCCTTCCGCAAGCAGCGCGCCAACGAGATCCTCAGCCCGCTCGAAGCGATGGCCGCCGACTGGATCACCCAGCACCCCGAATACCACGATCTGCTGAGTGACGAAGAAGCGGCGGTGGCGCGCGACTTCGCGGTCGACAGCGGCCAGACCAACCCCTTTTTGCACCTGTCGATGCACCTATCGATTGACGAACAGATCTCGATCGACCAGCCGCGCGGCATCCGTGACGCCGCCACCGCGCTGACGTTACGGCTCGACTCCGCGCACGAGGCGCAGCACAAGATCATGGAATGCCTGGGCGAAATGATCTGGACCGCCCAGCGGAACGGCCAGCCGCCCGACGGCGACGCCTACATCGCCAGCGTCCAGCGCCTGCTGAAATAAAAAAACCGGGGTCAGGTCTGCCAATCGCTCATAAAATGCAGGCGTGCATTTTATGAGCGATTGGCA
>JBGSBQ010000254.1:0-5738 GCA_041730475.1 Sphingomonadaceae bacterium | reverse complement strand
CTTGCCAGCCAGCGCAGCCTTGCCCAGGCTGGTTGCGATGCTGGTTGCCACTTGAGCCACGGTGACCGGGCCGTCAAATTGACGGGCTGAACCATCTGGAAGGCGGACTGAAAGCATATTGATCTCCAAAGCGGCGCGCGGGCCGGGTAAATACTGCAAAAAGATTACTGACGAAATTACGGACGAAAAAAAACGCGGGCTAGCCGCGTTTTCTCTTTTTTGAGCAAAAAGAATCCCGATCGACTAGCGTCACTCCCAAAGCTTGGTAGTAGTTAGCGGTGTCATAACCGGATTGCCTTTCTCGCTCTTACATATTCTGGTGGGCGGTGCAGAATTCGAATCTGCGACCCCTTGGATGTCGACCAAGTATTCTAACCAGCTGAACTAACCGCCCGAAGACCAGCATTATAGAGAGCGTCCCAGAGAAACACAAGGGTCTTTGTTAGGAAATATTGTTAGTGAGCATTTAAACTAGGCACTGACTCATTCTGGACACTTTCCATGCACAATTTTGAAAAGCGCCGCGACCGCTTTAATACCTTCGCGTCGTTCGAAAATCCCCTCGTCAACCTGAGCTTTGAACAGGAACTGCCGGACTTGCGGCCGTGGTGCAAGGCGCAGCAACTGCCGCCCTTTCATGTGCTGCTGTTCGCCATCCTGCAATCGGTAACGCGCATCGACAACTTCATGTACCGCATCCACCAGGGCGAAGTCATCAAGATTGACCAGATCCTGGCCTCGTACACCGTCATCAATCAGGATGGCAACCTGAACTTTGCGCGCTTTGAGATGAGTAATGATCTGCACGAGTTCGTGCGGCGCAGTCTGGCCGCCAAGCAGGTCGCCGAAGCCAGCGGCCCGCTGATCAACACCGCCGAGAGCCTGACGCCGTATCAGCAGCGCCAGAATATCTTCATCACCTGCATGCCGTGGCTGAAACTGGCCGCGATTGAGCATCCAATCTACGAACACAAGAGTTACGATATTCCATCGCTGGCGTGGGGGAAATTCGGCAGCACGCCGGATGGCATGCTGACCGTGCCGTTTGCGGTACAGGCGCACCACGGCTTTGTCGACGGCTACCACGTGCACCTGCTGGCCGAAGCCATCAAGGCACGGGTAGCGTCGCTGATGGCCTGATCAGGCCCGACGCGCTTCCTGCACCCCGCCCACTTCCGCAATCGCCGTCAAGGCCTTGTGCAGCTGGGCGGTGGCGCCGATCTCGGCGGTGAAGGTCATGCGGGCGAAGCCCTTGGCGCTCTGGGTATTCACGCCAATCACGTTGATCTTCTCGCGCGAGAAGATTTCCGAAATATCGCGCAACAAACCCTGCCGGTCATTTGCCAGAATAAAGATGTCGACCGGGTACACCGTATCCGAACCGGCCCGTCCCCATTCGGTGACGATGACACGCTCCGGCGCCTTGGCCCGCATTTCAGCAAAGTTTTTGCAGGTGGCGCGGTGAATCGAAACGCCTTTGCCGCGGGTAACGAAACCGACGATCCCATCCGGCGGCGCCGGCTTGCAGCATTTGGCCAGCTGCGTCATCAGGCCATCGGTACCAACTACCAGCACCCCGGACTTGGCGCCCTGCTCGACGCTGGAGGCGCGGCTCTTGTTGAGGACCACCGCATCTTCCGGCGCGGCCGGCTCGCCAGTATCGTGCAGCGCCTGTTCAACGTGGCGCAGGCTGAACTCATCCTTACCGACTGACAGGAACAGATCATCGACCTTGGCAAAGCCCAGCTTGTTGGCCAGCGCTTCCAGATTGACGGCGGTCTTGCCCTCGCGTTGCAGCGACTTCTCGACCATGGCGCGACCATGCGACAGGGTTTCCTGAATATCGATCGCATGGAACCAGGCCCGGATCTTGGAGCGGGTGCGGGTCGACACCGTGTATTCATCGCTGAGCCAGTCACGCGACGGACCGGCCGTGCCGGGCGCGCCCTTGGCGGTGATGATCTCGCAGGTCTGGCCATTTTTCAGTGGCGTATTCAGCGGCACCATGATGCCGTCGACACGGGCGCCGCGGCAGCGATGGCCCACATCGCTATGCAGGTGATAGGCAAAGTCGACCGGCGTGGCGCCGACCGGCAATTCGATCACGCGGGCCTGCGGTGTCAGCACAAAGATACGGTCATCGAGGGTGGCCGCTTTCAGCTTTTCCACCCATTCGCGCTGCTGCTCTTCCTGACCGACCACGGTTTCGGCGACGTCGGTTTTCCACGCCAGCAGCTGGCGCAGCCACGCGATCTTCTCGTCGTACTTCTGGCCGGCGAAGTTGGAACCACCCTCCTCCTTGTAACGCCAGTGCGCTGCCACGCCGTACTCGGCGAAGCTGTGCATCTCTTGCGTGCGGATCTGCACTTCCAGCGGCCGGCCATCTTCGGCCGTCACCACCGTGTGCAGCGACTGATAGCCATTCGGCTTGGGCCGCGAAATATAGTCGTCAAACTCTTTCGGGATCGGGGTCCAGATGTTGTGCACCACGCCCAGCACCGTGTAGCAGGTCTTGACGTCGGCCACGATGACGCGGAAGGCGCGCACATCGTACAGGTCGGTGAAGTCCAGCTCCTTGCCCTTCATCTTGCTCCAGATCGAGTAGATGTGCTTGGGACGGCCGAACACTTCCGCCTGGATGCCGGCCGACGCCATCTCCGATTGCAGGCGCGCGATGGCCGAGGTCACAAAACCCTCGCGCATCATGCGCTTTTCTTCCAGCATCTTGGCGATGCGCTTGTAGGCGTCCGGCTCGATGAAGCGGAACGACAGGTCTTCCAGCTCCCATTTCAGCTGCCAGATCCCCAGCCGGTTGGCCAGCGGCGCATACAGGTCCAGTGTTTCACGGCCGTAGGCGGCCGTCATGTCGTTGAACAGTTTGATGTCGGCGAAATAGCGCAGCGTGGTCACGCAGGACGCCAGCCGCACCAGCACCACCCGCATGTCGGACGCCATCGCCAGCAGCATCTTGCGCAAGGTCTCGACTTGCGCGACGGCCAGCTGGGCGGCGTTGCGGCCGCGCGCGCCTTGCGTACTCTGGCCCTGGTTCTGGGTCAGCTCGCGCAAGCGTATCAGCTGGCGCACACCAGCCACCAGGTCGCTGACGGCATTGCCGAAACGGGGCTCGATCGTGGCGGCCTGTTCGGTGTCGAGCAGCGTCAGTTCGAACATCAGACCGGCAATGCGGGTCTCGACATCGGTGCTCAGGAAGGCCAGCGTGCTGGCCACGCCGACGGCAAACTCGAAAGCGTTTTGGCCGCTGGCGCACACCTTGGCGCCATAAGCAGTACTGGCGTGATCAAGCGCAGCCAGCATGCGCGTGCTGTCGTCCGGCGACAGACCGTGCACCAGCTGGTCCGAAGTGGCGCTGTTGAGCGCAGCAATCGACACCATGGCGGGCTTAGCGCTGAGCGGCGACGACGACGATTTCGACGCGCCAGTCCGGGTCAGCCAGCTTGGCCTGTACCGTGGCCCGTGGCGGCGTGTGGCCGCTGGCAACCCAGTCATCCCACACTTCGTTCATGCCGTTGAAATCGGCCAGATCGGCCAGATAGATCTGGCAGCTGAGGATGCAGGTCTTGTCGCTGCCCGCCTCCGCCAGCAGACGGTCGACGTGACTCAGCACCTCGCGGGTCTGACCTTGAATGTCGAGACTCTTGTCGTCCGCGATCTGGCCGGCCAGATACACCGTGTTGTTGTGGATTGCCACTTCGGACAAACGTTTACCTACATGCAGTCGTTTAATTTCCATACTTACTTTCCTGGGGTGGGAATCAGTTTCGCCGCAGCATTTTATGAGCGATTGGCAGACCTGACCCCGGTTTTATTATTGGTTCAGCAAAAACTGGCGGACGATGGCGATCTGGTCGTCGTGCAGCAGCGTTGGGGCGTGGCCGACGCCGGGGATTTCAACCAGCGTGGCGCGCGGGCCGCGCTGCGTCATCGCGGCCGCCGTCGCCGTCGACAGCAGGTCGGACTCGGCGCCACGGATCAGCAGCGTCGGGCAGCGGATGGCGTCGTAGGCGGCCCATAACATCGCTTCGTCGGCCGCCGCCGACTCGGGCGTGGCGGAGCGGAATGGCAGCGCCAGACCCATGTCGTAGTGGCGTATCCATTGGCCATCCTTGTCCTGACGCAGCACGTCGCTGGCCATCTTGTGCCATTCGGCGTCGCTATGCGGACCGAACGGTTGCGAGACTTCGCGGATGAAGCGCGCCGCCATGTCGAAGTCGGGGAAGCGCAGGTCCTGGCCAATGTAGTCGCCTATCCGCTGCAGCGCCGTCGGATCGAGCACCGGGCCGATGTCGTTCAGGATCAGCTTGCGCACCGGGTTGCCAGGCAGCGAGGCCAGGCCGAGGCCGATCAGCCCCCCCATCGAGGTGCCCAGCCAGTCAACTTGCTGGTGCTCGTTGTCGAGCACGCGGGCCAGCAGCGTGACGATGTCGGCCACGTATTGCGGCAAACGATATAACTGCGGGTTCTTCAGCCAGCCGGAACGGCCGCGGCCAACGATGTCCGGGCAAATCACGCGGTAGTGGTCCGACAGCGCCCGTGCCAGATTGTCGAAGTCATCCCCGACGCGCGTCACGCCGTGCACGCACAGCAGCACGTTCGGATTGTCCGCCGCGCCCCACTCTTTGTAGGACATCTGGTGCAAACCAGCCAGCGACGCGCATTGAACAGACTTTATTTTCGCTTCGGACATGCCACTTCCTTCTCTGGATTTTTGTGTAATGATGCTCGCACTTCGACATTTTACCGGGCGTTGCGCTTAAAATCTTACCGAAGTGTAGCGCAGCGGGCTGCATACCACCAACCCGGCATTTTTAATTACAGAGGACACTATGGCAAGCAAGACTTTGAATGGCAAGACTGCACTGGTGACGGGCTCGACGTCCGGCATCGGCCTGGGCATCGCCCGCTCGCTGGCGGCCGAGGGCGCCAATGTGCTGCTGAACGGCTTTGGCGACGCTGCCGAGATCGCCCAGCTGCAGCTCGACCTGGCGCAAGAGTTCGGCGTGCAGGTGTCCTACCACAATGCCGACATGTCGAAGCCGGCCGAGATCGAGGCCATGATCAGCTTTGCCACCAGCACCTTCGGCGGCGTCGATATTCTGGTGAATAACGCCGGCATCCAGTTCGTGGCCAATATCGAAGACTTCCCGGTCGAGAAATGGGATGCCATCATCGCCATCAACCTGACCTCGGCCTTCCATACTTCGCGTCTGGTGCTGCCAGCGATGAAGGCGAAGAACTGGGGCCGCATCATCAATCTGGCGTCGACCCATGGTCTGGTGGGCTCGGCCCAGAAGTCGGCCTATGTCGCCGCCAAGCACGGCCTGATCGGCTTCACCAAGGTCAGTGCGCTGGAAACGGCCACCACGGGCGTCACCGTGAATGCGATCTGCCCCGGCTTCGTGCTGACCCCGCTGGTGCAAAAACAGGTCGATGCACGGGCCGCCAAGGATGGCATCAGCAACGACGCCGCCAAGAAGGCCTTGCTGGCCGACAAGCAGCCGTCGGGCGAATTCGTCACGCCGGAAGAACTGGGCGCGCTGGCCGTGTTCATGTGCAGCGACGCAGCCCAGCAGGTGCGTGGCGTAGCGTGGAATATGGACGGCGGCTGGGTCGCCCAGTAAGTACCCCCACCTGCGGAATGCCGGGGTCAGACCCTAATGCCGCTAAGTTAAGGTGCCGTAGCGTGCGCTTGCCCCCCAAGACAAGAGCCGGGGGGGGGG
>JBGSBQ010000253.1:0-5746 GCA_041730475.1 Sphingomonadaceae bacterium | reverse complement strand
CAATCAGCTCGGCCAGCGTCTGGTTCGCCTGTGGGTCATTCCCCGACAGGAACAGCACACGGCGGCCTTTCGCATCGTCGGGCTGGCGTGCCAGCACGTTGGCGAACATGGTGTTGAACGATTTCACCAGACGGGCACCGGGCGCTGCCTCGGCCACGATGTCCGACGAAGGACGGCCGCCCAGATCGGCTGGCGAAAAGTCACTGAAGTCGATGGCGTTGGTGGTGTCGACGATGATGCGGTTGTTCCAGGCCGGGGCGTCCTTCAGGGCGGCGCTGACGGCGTCGAACGGCAATGCCAGGAAGACGATGTCGGCGCTCAGTGCGGTGTGCAGGTCGGTGGGGAGGATGACCGGGCCCAGTTCGTCGACCAGTGCTTGCATGCTGTCCGGGCCACGGGTATTGGCGACCTGTACTGGCAGCTGCTGGCGGGCGAATTGACGTGCGATGGCGGTACCGATGGCGCCCGAACCGATGATTGCGTATTTCATGATTTTCTCCTTGATGGGTTAGTTGATGGAGTCAGTGTGCCGGAATAATTGCGGCATGATTAGTACTAAGTAATTGGTAAGACTTTCCACTATCTGTGTAAAATCGAAGCATGGAAACTTTATCGAACCTGGAGTCCTTCATCCGCAGTGCCGAGACGGGCAGTTTCTCGGCGGCGGCCCGCCGGATGGGCCTGACGCCCACGGCGATCAGCCGCAATGTCGCCATGCTCGAACGCAACCTTGGGGTACGCCTGTTCCAGCGCACCACGCGCAAGCTCAGCTTGACGGAGGCGGGCGAGCAGTTGATGGCCAATATGGGGAGCAGCCTCGATGTGCTGCAGGCGGCGTTGTCGCAAGTGGGCAGCGCCAGTACCGGGCCGGCCGGCCTGCTGAAGATCAGCACCCCCACCGCGTTCGGGCTCAATTACCTGATGCCGATGCTGCCGGCACTGCGCGAGCGCTATCCGCATCTGCGCGTCGAGTGGCATCTGGAAAACCGCCAGGTGGATATTGTGGCCGAGGGCTTCGATGTCACCGTGGGCGGAGGGGTGGGGCGGGGCGACGGCCTGGTTGCCGTGCCGTTGGCCCCTGCCCATCTGGTGGCGGTGGCGGCACCCGGCTACCTTGCGGGACGCGAGCGCCCGCAGACGCCGGAGCAGCTGGTGGCGCTGGACGGTATCGTGGTGCGCAGCAGTAATCAGGGGCGGGTGCGCCAATGGTCGATGCGCAATGCTGCCCATCAGGTGGTGACGGCCGAGCTGCGCGAAACGCTGATCGTCAATGATGCCGTGGGTGTCATTCAGGCCGCGCGGCTGGGCTTGGGTGCCGCGTTGCTGGTATTGCCGGATGCACTGCCGGGGCTGCTCGATGGATCGTTGGTCAGGCTGTTGCCAGAGTGGTGGGTCGATGCGGGGAAGATTTCGCTGTTCTACAGCACGCGCAACCTGATGCCCGCCAAGACCCGGGCATTTATCGACTTCGTGAAGACAGAAGTGGCGCGTCTGCATTACGACCGGCAATTTGACGCGGCAGCAAGGTAGCGATCTGCCAGATGGCGACCGGCCTATCCTGTCCATCAGATTGACAATTGCAGCGAAGATCGATTTAATTGTTCCATGACAGCAAAAATAGGTTTGGAGAGCCTGACCGGGCTCATCGCGTTTGCCCGTACTGCCTCGCTGGGCAGCTACACTGCGGCTGCGCGTTCTCTGGGCGTTTCTCCTTCGGCCGTGAGCAAGAGTGTGCAACGTCTTGAAGATCAGTTGCAGCTGCGCCTGTTCATGCGCACCACCCGTTCGCTGACGTTGACGCCCGAAGGCCGCGACCTGCAGGAGCGGACCGTGCGCTTGCTGCAGGAGGTGGAGCAAATCGAACAGGCCGCTGCCAGTGCGCGCGCTGAACCTGCGGGATTAATCCGGGTCGCCGTTCCATTCCCGGTCGGCACGCATATTCTGGCCCCCGCGCTACCGCGTTTCCGCGAGCGTTATCCGAATCTCTCCATTGATTTACGCATGGGGGACCGCTATGCCGATCTGATCGAAGAGGGGATAGATGTCGCCATCCGGATCGGCGCCACCAGCGACTCAAGCCTGATTTCGCGGCCGCTGGCGCCCCACCGCCTATGTGTGTTTGCCGCGCCCAGTTACCTGGCCAAGCGCGGACGGCCGACCATGGTCGACGAACTGCTCGAACACGAGTGCGTGAACTTCCGCTACCAAAGCTCTGGACAGCTTTTGCGCTGGCCATTTCAGGTCGCCGGGCGCACGGTGGAGATGGCGCCGAATGCCGGCATTATTATCGATACGACGGAAGGCCTGATGGCGGTGTTGCTGGCTGGCGGCGGCGTCGGCATGTTACCCACCTACGCCGCGGCGCCTTACGTTGAGCGGAATCTGCTGGTGCCGTTGCTGCCGGAGCTGACCGTGGAGCGTTATATGATTGCCGCGATGTGGCAGGAGAGCCGCCGCGGCAGCCCGAACGTCAAGGCGTTCGTCGACTTCCTGCTGGAGATTTTCCCGACGCCGGCGCCATGGGATCTGATCGTCACCCAAGCTGGCGCAGCTGCTGTCAAAGCGTAGTCAGGGAGCGCGCCGTTGCAAGGGCAGGCAAGGGCTGACGCCAGACCGGCGGCGCCCCGCAAGCCGGCTGCTACAACACCGCTGGCAACGCCATCGGGCTTGCTTGCAGCGCCTTCGCAATACCATGCAAGGCCCGCTGCAGTTCTTCATGGGTGGCGATGCCGCCGATGCAGACCCGAATCGCGGGCGGTGCCGCGCCATCCACGGCAAAGGCATCACTCGGCACGACACCAATGCCGGTGGCGCGCAAATGGGCCGTCATGGCCAGCTGCTCCCATTGCTGCGGCAAGCGTATCCACAGATGGAAGCCTTCCGGCTGGGCCGCGTAGCTGTCCGCCGGCAGAATACGGGCTGCCAGCCGTTGGCGGGTCATGGATTCCTTGCGGATGGCCTGCAGCAGCAGGTCAGCCGTGCCATCGACGATCCAGCGCGTGGCCAGCGCCGCCGTCAGGGGCGCCGCCATCACGGTAGTGGCGCGCACGCTGGCCGCCAGACGGGCGCTGGCGGCGGCGTCCGGTGCCGCCAGATAGGCGATGCGCAAGCCGGCACCGACACACTTGGCCAGCCCCGCGATGTAATACGTGATGTCCGGACCGATGGCCGCGATCGGTGCCGGACTCTGGCGCGGCAGATAGCCATAGGCATCGTCCTCAATGATGGGCACCCCATAATGGCGCGCCACCTGTACCAGCGCCTGCCGGCGTGCCGCCGACATCGTCAGCGTGGTGGGGTTGAGCAGGGTCGGATTGCAATACAAGGCTTGCGGCGCATACTGGGCGCAGGCGGCCGCGAACGCCAGCGCATCGATGCCTTCGCTATCCATCGGCAAGCCGAGCAGCCGCAGATTGAGGCGCGCCGCCAGCGCCCGCAGACCGGGATAGGTCAGCGATTCACAGCAGATCACTGAGCCGGGCGGAGCAATGCTGCTCAGGATGGCCAGCAGTGCCGCCTGCGCGCCCGGCACCACCAGCAGCCGGTGTGCCTCCACCTGCAAGCCGCGGCGGCGCAGCCACAAGGCACCGGCGTCACGGTCGGCGGCGGAGCCACCGAAATCCTGATAGCGCAACAGATCGGGCAGCTGCGCACCGAGCGCAGACATGCCCTCGCGCATCCGTTCCAGCAGCTCCGGTGTGTACGGCTCGGGTGGCATATTCATCGACAGGTCGACATTCGGGCGTGCCGCCACAGCGCGGGGAATGGCCAGCGAGCGCTTGCCGCAGACAAAAGTGCCGCGTCCGACGGTCGAATCGACCAGACCGCGCTTCTGGGCTTCCGTGTAGGCGCGCGCCACAGTTGTGAAGTCCAGACCGAGCTCCTGCTCCAGCGCACGCTGGGCCGGCAGACGTTGCTCGGCCGCGAGGCGCCCGGTCGCAATGTCAGCGCCGATCGCATCGGCGATCAGTTTGTAGACCGGTCCCTGACCCTTCTTCAGTTTTGGTATCCATCCAGCAGTGTTTTTAGTCATGCATGATCCATTCAATGTGGCAGGCCCCGTTTGATTGTATGCATGTTCCATGCCATGCCTGCGGGCGCGCGGCAGGCTGAGAAGGCGATGGTGCGCGCACCAATTCGATGCAGAAGCGGCCAGTTTGCAGCGGCGTGTTTCCGTGTTGGTGCAGGCGTGACAGCGTGCACTGGTGCGGGCTTTGCCGATTGACTGCAGCGCTTGTATGGAGGTGTCAATTTTTCCAGAAACTGGCCCCGGCGCCGGCCCGCAATGGCCGGGCGAGCCGCTCGATTGTATGGATTTCAGCGCAGTCAAATGACTGCCGACCGGGCTTTGTGTGGCATGCCGTCTGCATACAATCCGGGTGTCGCAACGCTGCCCGTCGCAGTGCACGACACCCCCCAATTACTTACTTTAAAGAGACCCACCATGCCAGCTATCAATCACCAGCCACACGTCAAGGGCGACTTCTTTGTCGATTACGAAGAGAAGGTCTTTGAAGACGTCAAAGCCCTGCCGGGTGAAAAAGCACTGGTCACCTTCCACACCGTGGCCTTCGAGGGCTCGATCGGTTTCGTCAACCTGCTGCAAGCCACCCGCCTGCAGCGCAAGGGCTATGAAACGACGGTGCTGCTGTACGGTCCCGGCGTAACGCTGGGCTTGCAGCGCGGCTTCCCGACGCTGGGTGACGAAGCCTTCCCCGGCCACCTGAACCAGAACAACCAGCTGGTCAAGTTCATGGCCGAGGGCGGCAAAGTGTATGCGTGCCGCTTCGCGCTGCAAGCGCTGTATGGCCATGGCGAGCCGTCGCTGATCGAAGGCATCCGCGCAATCGCGCCGCAGGACGTGCTGGACCTGAAGCTGCTGCACCTGCGCGCCAACGCGGTCATCATCGATACCTGGACCCTGTAAGCGAAGCGGGGGCGGACATGACAACGACCAAGAACAGGGTGCGCGCGGCGGCGGTGCAGATCGCGCCGGATTTCGAGAGCGCCGATGGCACGCTGGCCAAGGTATTGCAAGCGATTGCCGACGCCACAGCACAGGGTGCCGAGCTGGTGGTATTTCCGGAGACGTTTGTCCCGTACTACCCGTACTTTTCGTTCGTGCGTCCGCCCTTCCAAGCCGGCGCGGAACACCTGCTGCTGTATGAGCGGGCGCCCACCGTGCCGGGGCCGATGACCGATGCCGTTGGCGCCGCCGCACGCGAACATGGCGTGGTGGTGGTGCTGGGCGTGAACGAACGCGACCACGGCAGCCTGTACAACACCCAGCTGGTGTTTGACGCCGACGGCACGCTGGTACTGAAACGCCGCAAGATCACGCCGACCTATCACGAACGCATGATCTGGGGGCAGGGCGATGCCAGCGGCCTGAAAGTGGTGCCGACGGCAGTCGGCCGCCTCGGCGCGCTGGCCTGCTGGGAGCACTACAACCCGCTGGCGCGCTATGCGCTGATGACCCAGCACGAAGAAATCCATTGCGCGCAGTTCCCCGGCTCCATGGTAGGGCAGATTTTTGCCGACCAGATGGAGGTGACGATCCGCCACCATGCGCTGGAATCAGGCTGCTTCGTGGTCAATGCGACGGGCTGGCTGACCGACAGCCAGATCACCGCGATCACGCCCGATCCCGCCGTGCAGAAGGCGCTGCGGGGCGGCTGCTGCACCACCATCGTCTCGCCGGAAGGGGTGCTGCTGGCCGAACCGCTGCGCAGCGGCGAAGGCATCG
>JBGSBQ010000252.1:0-5753 GCA_041730475.1 Sphingomonadaceae bacterium | reverse complement strand
CGACGCCGATAGCAGCGACTACCAGCGCTATCTGTGCGGGTTGACCAGCGCCAGCGCCGACTGCGCACTGGGCGCGCAGCCCGGCCATGCACTGAACCTGGCCTCGATCAGCCTGCCCAGCGTGATCGGCAACCAGCGCGTGCGCCGCAGCGTCACCAACGTCGGCACCACCAACGCGCTGTACACGGCCAGCGTCACGCTGCCCGGCTTTACCGCCACAGTCACGCCAGCCACGCTGCAACTGGCGCCGGGCGAGACCCAAAGCTACACCCTCGACGTGCAGCGCAGCGATGCCGCCGACGGCCTGTGGCAACTCGGCGAACTGGTCTGGACTGATGGCGAACACCGGGTCCGCAGCCCCCTGCAGGCGCGCTACAACAGTGGTGCCGAAGCGCCACCGCTGCTGAGCGACCACAATGTCAGTGGCAATCGACAGCTCGACGTGCGGACCGGTTTCAGCGGCACCATGGGTGCAACCAAGGCCGGCCTGCGCGAGTATGTGCGGCTGGCGCAACGTGTCACGCAAGCGGCGCACGGATCGCTGGAAACGCTGCAGGACATCGTCAACGCCTGCGTCGCCCGCGGCGCCGGCGTCAAGGCCGTCACCATCGGCATTCCGAACCAGACCATGATCGCCCGTTTCACGCTATCCAACCTGGAAACGGCTGGCGGCGCCGACGATGACCTGGACCTGGCCTTGCTCGACCAGGGCAACAACCTGATCGCCCTCAGCGCCCACGCCGGCTCCAACGAAACCGTGACGCTGCACACCCCACCGATGGGTGTCGTCAAGATCTGTGTGCTGGGCTACCAGCTGAAGAACGGCAGCCAGACCGACTACACGGTGTCGTACGCCACGGCGATCCCGAATGACAGCAAAGGCGCGCTGAAGCTCAGCTTGCCGGCCACCGTCAGCCAGGGTGGCAACGCCAGCGTCGGTGTCAGCTGGACTGGACTGGAGCAAGGCAAGCGCTATCTGGGCGGCGTACAGCTGCGCAATCCCGCCGGCCGCGCCGTCGCCTTCACCGAGCTCGACATCGACACCCGTGACGTCATCCCCGCCGCCACCGGCGCCGCCCGCAAGCTGCGCAGCACGGTCGACTAAAACAAAAAACCGGGGTCAGGTCTGCCAATCGGACAAAAATTACTCCAATAATTTCTATTGGGAATTTTATGAGCGAATGGCAGACCTGACCCCGGTTTTGTCGTTTACTTGACGCTTATTTGACGCTTATTTGACAGTGACCGCGACCAGCGCGTCGCTGTTCTGGATGTACAGTACGCCCTGCCGGCTGAGCGCCAGCTTGCCGGCCGCCGGGTAGCTCCACACCACTTTGTGGCTGCGCAGGTCGATCGCATAGGTGGCACTGCTGGCCGATACGAATAGCAGGTTCTTGGTCACCAGCGGCTCGCCGGCCCAGCCGCTGTCGCCGGCCACCGGCGGCGTCCACGACCAGCGCAGCGCCCCATCGGCTTCCGCGCGCGCTTCGATCCGGTAGGGATTGGTATTCGGCGCATACAGCACGCCGTCAGCATAAGCCGGCGTCAGCGGATAATTGCCGCTGATGCGCCAGTCGATATAACCCTTCGCCGTGTTGAACTTCAGCAGGCTGTTGCCCATCGTGCCACCATTCAGTCCGGCCGTCGCATAGCCAGCACCAAAGGCCGTGCCCGGCGTGCCCAGCACCACCGCCCCATTCAACTGGTAAATGTAATTGGTGAACTGCGTATCGCTGATCTTGCTGCTGACCGCACCCGTCTTGCGATCAAACAGCGTCAAGCTGTCACCCGTGTAGGCATACACGAAACTGCCATCGACGGCAGGCGACCACATCGAGGTCTGCGATAGCTCGCCGAAGAACAGCCGCTCGCCGCTGGTATTGAACGCATACAGCCCGCCATAGCTGCCGGCATTGGTGTACACGGCACCCTCGAGTGCCACCGGCGCCAGATAATTCTCCCACTGCGAGCTCATCGGCGTCTTGAATTTCAGCGTGCCTGTGGCCGCCTCCAGCCCGAACAGATAGGTCGATTCCTGCTGTCCGGCCGCCATGTACACCATGCCCCCGGCCACCGCCGGCGGGTTCACCGACGGCCAGCGCAGCGAGCTGACATCATAGGTCCACGCCGTACTGCCATCGAATTCCTTGCGCGCCTGCAGTTTGTTGTTGGCCGCCGCATACAGCAGGCCATCGGCCGTCACCAGCGTGGCCGCATAGCCATAGAACGACACGCTGTTGCTGCTGATCGGCCCCGATTTCCAGCGCAGCGCAAAACGGTCCGGGTCCAGCGTCACCGGCACATACGCGGTATGCGCCGCATTGCCCTGGAAGGTGGCCCAGTCGTCGACACCGCTCCACGGCGTCAGCGCGCTGAGCTTGTCACCCGGCCATGCATTGCCGGCGGCCAGCACCGTCAGGTCATACGGCAGCGTCACCGACGGCACCGCCTGCGGCGTGGCACAGCTTGCATCACTGCATAATTTTAGCGTCAGGTCGCCCGTGTAGTGGCCGGCGGCCAGCGCCGGGATGGTATCGAGCGCCAGCGCATAACTGCCGTCGCCATTGCTGCTGACGCTGACGCTGGACTGGATCACGGCCGCCTTGTCGACGGCCTGCACGTACAGCGTGCCCACCGGGGTAAAGCTGGGCTGCAGTTGCACGCTCAGCGACAGGCCGGTATGCGCCGCCGCCACCCGCACCGGACTGGCCGACAGCAGCTTGACGCTGGGCGCGGGTGGTGGTGGCACCGCAGGCGTCGGCGTGGGACTACTGCCACCACCACAGGCACTCAGGACCGCAGCACTGGCCGCCCAGCATAGAATTTTACGCATCGCTCACTCTTCCCAAAAAAATAATCTTGCCTATTTTAAATCCAAAAAAGGCAATATTGATGGGAAGTGCAAAAATCAGTGGGCGTGGGTCAGCAGCAGCACGATGGCCACGCCCAGCGCTACCAGCAGCACTTGCGGGATGGTCTCGCGCAGCGTGGCGCGGCGCTGCATCTGCGGCATCAGGTCGCTGACGGCAATGTAGATAAACCCGGACGAGGCAAACACCAGCACATAGGGGATCAGGCCGCTGGCGCGGTCCAGCGTGTAATACCCGAGCAGGCCGCCCGCGATGGCCAGCAAGCTGCACAGCAAATTGAACACATAAGCGCGGGTGCGCGAGAAGCCGGCATTCAGCAGCACGATGAAATCGCCGATTTCCTGCGGAATTTCATGCGCGATGATGGCCAGTCCCGTCACCAGTCCCAGTTCCGGGTTGGCCAGGAAGGCGGCCGCGATCAGGATGCCGTCGGTGAAGTTGTGCATGCCATCGCCGATCAAGATCATCCAGCCGGCCTTGCCCGCCTCATGCTTGTCATGGCCGTGCGCATGGTGATGGCCATCGCCCTCATGGTGGTGCGAATGGCGCAGGATGGCCAGCTTCTCCAGCATGAAGAACGCCAGCAGACCGCCCAGCAGCGTGGCAAACAGGCGGCGCGGATCGGCGCCCGACTCGAACGCTTCCGGCAAGGCATGCAGCAGCGACGTCGACAGCATGATGCCGACCGACAGGCTGACCATGCGCTCGACCACCTTGGCCAGCAAGGTAAACGAAAACACCGCCGCCGCCGTGATGCTGACGACGCCGGCCAGCGTGGTCGCGAGCAGGATGGAGATGAGTACGGGATCGATTTTGTAACCTCAATACGGGCTGGGACGGTATTTTACCGCCCCGCCCGCCTTCTTGTCTTAATGGGCCTGATCCCAGTTGGGGCCGACGCCCACTTCCGCCGTCAGCGGCACCTTCAGCTGGGCCACCCCGGCCATCAGCTCGGGCAGCTTGCGCTTGACCAGCTCTAGCTCGGCATCCGGCACTTCCAGCACCAGCTCATCGTGCACCTGCATGATCATCTTGCTGTGCAGCTGTTCCTGCTCCAGCCAGTTCTGCACCGCCACCATGGCCAGTTTGATCAGGTCCGCCGCCGTGCCCTGCATCGGCGCGTTGATCGCAGCCCGTTCCGCGCCCTGGCGGCGCGGGCCGTTCGGCGAATTGATCTCGGGCAGCCACAGGCGCCGCCCAAACACCGTCTCGACATAGCCGCGCGCCTTCGCTTGCGCGCGCGTGTCTTCCATGTACTGCTTGACGCCGGCGAAGCGCACGAAATAGCGCTCGATATAGCTTTGCGCCGCGCTGCGCTCGATGCCCAGATTGGCCGCCAGCCCGAATGCGCTCATGCCATAGATCAGGCCAAAGTTGATCACCTTGGCGTAGCGCCGCTGTTCGCTGCTGACCTCTGCCGCCGGCACCCCAAAGATTTCGGCCGCCGTGGCGCGGTGAATGTCGACGCCGTCGGCAAACGCGCGCAGCATCGCCGCATCGCCCGAGATGTGGGCCATGATGCGCAGTTCGATCTGCGAATAGTCGGCCGACACGATATGGCTGCCGGCCGGCGCCACGAACGCTTCGCGGATGCGCCGTCCTTCCTTGGTGCGGATCGGGATGTTCTGCAAATTCGGATCGTTCGACGCCAGCCGCCCCGTCACCGCCACCGCCTGCGCGTAATTGGTGTGGACCCGGCCCGTGTTCGGGTTGATCCCCTTCGGCAGCTTGTCGGTGTAGGTCGATTTCAGCTTCGACAGGCTGCGGTATTCCAGCAGCACCTTCGGCAGCGGATAGTCTTCGGCCAGCTTTTGCAGCACTTCTTCATCAGTCGACGGCGCCCCGCTCGGGGTCTTTTTCACCACCGGCAGTTTCAGCTTCTCGAAGAAGATCTCGCCGATCTGCTTCGGCGACCCGAGGTTGAACGGCTGCTCGGCCAGTGCATGTGCCTGGGCTTCCAGTTCGGCGATGCGCGTGCCCAGTTCCAGCGATTGCTGTCCCAGCAGCGCGGCGTCGATCATCACGCCATTGCGCTCGATCTTTTGCAACACCACCGCAGTCGGCAACTCAATGGTCTGGTAGATGCGCTGCAGGTTCGGGTCGCGCTCGACCTGCCCGATCATCGCGTGATGCAGGCGCAGCGTGATGTCCGCGTCTTCGGCCGCGTACTCGGTAGCGCGCCCGATCTCCACCTTGTCGAAGGTGATCATGCTGGCGCCCTTGCCGCACACGTCGGCGAAGGCAATGGTGGTGTGGTTCAGGTGCCGCAGCGCCAGACTGTCCATGTCGTGCGGCCGGTGCGACTCGAACACATAGGATTGCAGCAGCGTGTCATGCGCGATGCCGCGCAACTGCACGCCGTGGTTGGCGAAGATATGGCTGTCGTACTTCAGGTTCTGGCCCACCTTGGCCTTGCTGGCATCCTCCAGCCACGGCTTCAGCTGATCCAGCACGTACTGGCGCTCGAGCTGCTGCGGCGCGCCCACATAGCTGTGCGCGACCGGGATGTAGCAAGCCACGCCCGGCTCCACCGACAGCGAAATGCCGACCAGCTGCGCCGTCATCGGCTCCAGCGAGGTGGTTTCGGTATCGACCGCCGTCAGCGTGGCAGCGTTGATGCGGGCGATCCATTGCGCCAGCTGGGCCTCGGTCAGCACCGTTTCATAGCGCGTCTCGATCTGCGGGGCGGCGCCAAACAGGTCGCCATTGGCCGATACGGCGCCACCGGCCGGCACCGCAGCAGCACCGGCAACACCGGCAGCGCTGGCGGCGGCTGGCGCGGCGGCCGCAGCGCCGCCGGCCGCACCACCAATTTCGCGCAGCAGCGTCTTGAAGCCATACTTGGCGAAGAACGCCTGCAGCACCTCCTTGTCTTCCTGCCGG
>JBGSBQ010000251.1:0-5822 GCA_041730475.1 Sphingomonadaceae bacterium | reverse complement strand
ATCGCTTATTATTTTTTTTTATTATTATAATTATTATTAATTAGTTTATTATTTATCGGGCGCGCCCAGTGCGCCGTCCAGCGTGTCATTGCCGGCACCGCCGGCCAGCAGATTAGCCAGCGCATTCCCGATCAGGACGTTGTTCAGCGAATTCCCGACAGCGATACCGGCAGTACCGCTCAGTGTCAGGTTTTCCAGATTGTCGCCGAGGACAAAATTGACGGTGCTGACGACGCTGTCATTGCCTTCATTCACGGCTTCAATGACCTTGTCGCTGAGGTTGCGCACCAGGTATAAGTCATCGCCGCCGCCGCCCACCAGCACATCGGCGGCGCCGACGCCTCCATCGAGCGTATCGTTACCAGCACCGCCAGCGAGGTTGTTGCTCAGGGCATTTCCCAACATTAGGTTATTGAGCGCATTGCCAACGCCGTCACTGGCGTTACCCACCAGCGTCAGGTTTTCCACATCGGCCGGCAAGATGAAAAAGACGTCGCTGATCACGGTATCGTTGCCGCTGGTGTTGGCCTCGCTGACGATGTCGCCGGTATTGTGGACGATATAGGTATCGTCGCCGTTACCACCAATCAGCGTGTCGCTGGACGGCCCGGCGCCGCCGTCGAGCTGATCATCCCCGCCCTCACCGCGCAGAACGTTGGATAGGGCATTGCCGATGATGACGTTTTTCAGGCCATTCCCGCCACCATTCACCGCGCTGTCGAGCAGCGTCAGGTTTTCGACACCCGCGCCCAGCGTATAGTCAACCGAACTGATGACCAGATCGACGCCACCACCTCCAACCGTCTTCTGGCTGCTGCCGCCGAAGACGGAAGAGCCCAGCACTATGCCATCGGTGGCCACATCCTTGCTGTTGTGGACGATAAAAATATCATTGCCAGCACCACCAATCAAGCGGTCTGGGCCTTTGCCGGCGACGCCATCGAGTGTATCGCCCAGGTCATTGGCATACAAGGTATTGCTGAGAGCGTTGCCCGTCCCCTTGGTGGCCTTGCCGGCCAACGAGAGGTTCTCCAGATTCGCGCCCAGCGTGTAGTCGACTTCACTGATCACGGTGTCGGCGCCGCCGTCGGCGTCCTCTTGCACCGCATCGCCGGCAGTTTGTGCCTGGTTGCTGTACACGGCCAGTGCGCGCACGTAATACGTGTCATCGCCGGTGCCGCCGACCAGCAGATTGACGCCGTCACCGCCATCGAGGTAGTCGTTGCCGGCACCGCCGTACAGCTTGTCGTTGCCATGGTCGCCGTACAAGGTATCGTTCTCGATATTGCCGTTGAGGGTGTCGTCGCCGTTGCCGCCGTACAAAGTATCGTTGCCGTCGTTGCCGTTCAGGGTGTCGTTGCCGTCCCCGCCGTCGAGGCGATCATTGCCGCGACCACCATTCAGATTGTCGTTGTCGGCTTCACCGTAAAGGCTATCATCGTCATCGTCACCGTTGAGCAGGTCGGCACCACTGCCGCCATACATGGTGTCGTTGTCGCTACCGCCAAACAGGCTATCGTTGCCGCCATCGCCGAACAGCTGGTCTTTGCCAAAATCACCGAACAAGGCATCATTCCCCAGACCACCATGCAATTCATCGTTGCCACAGTAACGCCCGGAATCGCCGAACAGCTGGTCATCGCCGTTACCGCCGTAGAGTTTGTCGTTGTTCTCCTGGCCATACAACAGATCGTTGCCGTTACCACCATACATAATGTCGTTTTCCGAACCGCCCAACATGGTATCGTCCCCGTCGCCGCCATCGAGCAAGTCATTGCCCTGATGGCCATGGACGGTATCGTTACCCCCATTGCCAAAGAAGGTGTCATTGCCGCCGTTCGCGTCCCAGTGGTTGGCGAGATCGTCGCCGATACGGGTCTGGTTCGTCTCATGGTTGCCACCGAACCACGAAGAAAAGGTATCGGCAATCGCACTCCCCAGCGACTTGATCGCGCTGGCACTGAAGATCTTGCTGCCGATGTCATACAGCGTGCCCATGCCTTGATTGACGGCGTCGGCGATGTACTGGGGCACGGCACCGATGTCATTCACCAATTCATGTTCAATGGTATCCAGAATACCTTTTGCACTGGCGCTGTCGGCGGCCACGTCGAACTTCAGGTGCTCGCCCAGCACATTGGTGTCGATGGTCAGCTTGGCCACGCCGTTTTGGTAGGACACCGCTGCCGACGCCTTGATCAGACCAACCCCGTTGATCGATCCCAGATTAATGTCGCTGCTGAAGGAAAAATCGCCGGCTGCATTGAGGTGCACTGATCCGCTGCCCAGATCCAGGCCGCCAATCTTGCGGGTCACGCTGGCGTCCAGCGTCATCGTGCGCAGGTCGACGACAAACGTGCCGCCCAATTTCACCGGGCCAAAGTCCAGCGCAGCTTTGAAATCCAGATGATCATTGCTGACACTAAAATTTGCTGACGCGACGTCCTTGCCAAACACTTGCAGCACCCCGGAGCCGCTCATCGAAATACCGCTGCTCCCCAGCGCCAACTTGGCCACCAGCTCGCCGTTCTTGCCGCTGATGCTGAGAAAATCGGCAATATGCAGGTTCTTGATGTGCAACTCACCATCCATGCTGCGATAGTCGGCGCTGGTATTCAAAATCAGCGTCCCCGTGGCACCGCCGACATTCACTTTCGAATTGATGTGCAGCCCGGCCTGCACCGCGACATTGCCGATCGTGGTTCCCAGTGCCGAGAAGCTGATCGACGGATCCAGCGTGCCATCACCATTGCTGTCCACCGACTCCAGCGTCAGCGGAATGTAGTGGAACACCGGGGACAGCTGGTTCAGCAACACACTGGCGTAGGGGCCAGGCACCATGGTGCCGGCGATGAGCCCGGCAAAATCGAGCAGATTGGCTGCCTTGTTCAACGTGAACGAAAACGCATCGTTGTCGGCGTGCAGCAAGTCAACGGAAGCTGCCACGGTCAGGTCTACATTGTTTTTCACCAGTCCGAGCACGATCGCAGCATTGTTCAGCAAAGTCGGGTTGTCCGGCGCCATGCCCAGTTGCAGATACAGGGTGTTGATGGTGACACCCTTGAAGCCGAAGGGATCCTTCCAGTTGGACGCGGTCGCCATGCCTGATACGCTGACGGCGCCAGTCTCAGCGCTGACCCCCGCCTCAAAGACCAGATCCGGTTCGTTAGCCTGAGTCGGATCGAAGTTATGAAATGCCAGACTCAGGCTGCTACCCAGCGTCAGATTGCCGGCCGCGCTGACAGCGCTTGAGAAGCTGAGGTCAGTAGCCGTGACGGAGAACGAGCCACTGTTGACAATGGTCGCGTTCAGATCCACCACGGCCGTGGCCGATACATGCCCGGGATCAGCGTTGACGAGGAAAGTCAGCTGATCGACCTTGAGGAATTTGTGGGCAAAATTGAGCACAGGATTCAGATTGCTCTGGTTCGCCAGCGAAAAGCTTTCAACGAACGTGGCGCCTTTTTCCACGCTGGTGCCATTCGCCAGCGTGACGGCATCGGTGCTGAGTACCAGTTCCACCGACGACGGCGTCAACCCCTCGAGCATGGGTATCGACACGGCAGGCTGTGCGGTGACGTAATCGATCGCCAGCACACGGGGCAGGCCAGTACCACCGCCGAAATCGCTGCTGACGATCACGCTGAAACCGGTGCTGCCCTTGGCCGTCGGACTGATCTGGTATTCGGCGCCACCATCAATCAGGCGGAAGCTGAAGTTACTGGCCAGGCCATCGAGCAAGGAGCTGACACTGGCCGGTAACAGATTGTTGTTCTTCAGTGCGGCCACCCAGCTGCCCACGTCCTGCGCCGTCGGTGCCCGCAGCACTTGGTCGTAACTGGCCATGCCAGCGCGGCTCAGCACCAGCGCCGCTTCGATCTGTCCAACTTGCTGCTCCAGTTGCCAGTCGCCGCCCAGCGCTGCGGCGCCGGTCAGGTTTTCGGAGGCGGCTACGTCGGCGCCGGTCGCAATTGCCAGTTCTTCAATAAAAGCCTGCCCGGCGGCGCCCTGCGCCACATTGCAGCCATACAGCAGCAGGTCCCCCGAAGTCGCCAGCTTGCTGCCAATGAACGCCAGTTCGGCTTGATAGCCGGACAAGGTCGCCAGCGTCAACTCGGTCGAACCCAGCGTGATGCTGCCCGGCGCACCATGGCTAAGGATCTGGATACTGCTTAGCGGCTGGGCCTGCGTTTGCAGGAACTGGCTCAGCTGCTGCAGGCCGTCCTGGGCCGGGTCCAGCACCAGTACGCGTGTGTCCGCGCTGACATCAGCGCTCAATTGTTGCCAACCCGCGACGCGAGTATCGACGACCAGCACTTGCCGGATTGGTGTAATTTCAATGCCCATCATGACGCCCCTGTGGTGATGTATTGGTGTTGTGAGGTGAGCCATGTCTGCGCAGGCGCTGGCTCGGTGGCAGCGGGTAGGTGCCGGTACCCACGCCGCCGCACAACACTGGCGACAGATGGGACGTCGCTAAGTTATAGAACAACAACAATGGCGAATACATACCGAAGTATTAGATTGCCAACAAACCACAGCGGCGCAAGGGGCGTCAACGACCAAAGTCTGGGGGGGTGTCCCTATGTCCCCCGTCAAGCAGTTGCGAGCGGTGCGGGACAATAGATGGGCTCGTCTGGCATCATGGTAGGCATCCAATTACAACGCCGCTGTTTTCTCAAATGGCCGCCAGCGCTTGCGGTAACCCCACAGCAAAGCGGCTGTTTTCTGAAATGGCCGCTAGCGCTTGCGGTAACCCCACAGCAAAGCCAGGGTCAGACCCGACGGGACTCGGCGTCCCCGTCTGACCCCAGAGTTACGCCGGTGGGGGGGCAGCGGGGGGCGTCAGAATAAATCGAGCTGTCCGCTGCTGGCAGTACGCCGGGCTGCCGCGCCCAGCGGCGGTATCACCAGCGGTCGCCGGAATTGCGAGGTGTCCATCGCATCGAAACGGCTGCCATGGCTGTTCAGGCCCAGCCGCTCTTTGGCGATCTTGAAGCGCTGCCGTATCAACTCCGCCCACACGCCCTCGCCGGCCATGCGGCTGCCGAAGCTGGCATCGTAGTCTTTGCCGCCGCGCATTTCGCGCACCCGGTTCATGACACGCTGCGCGCGCTCCGGAAAATGCGCCTCCAGCCACTGCTGGAACAGCGGGTTGACTTCCCACGGCAAGCGCAGCACCGTGTAATGGGCGCTGATTGCGCCCGCTTCCTTGACCGCTTCCAGCAACCGTTCCAGATCCGGCTCGGTGATGAAGGGAATGATGGGGGCGATGCTGACCGCCACCGGGATGCCGGCCTCGGTCAGCGTGCGTATCGTCCGTAGCCGCCGCGCCGGGGCTGCCGCGCGTGGCTCCAGCGTACGCGCAATCGCCGGGTCCAGCGTGGTCAGCGTGATGGCAACCGCCGCCTGCTGTTTGGCCGCCATCGCGGCCAGGAGGTCGATATCCCGTTCGATCAGTGCCGACTTGGTGATCAGGCCTACCGGATGCTCGCACTCCTGCAGCACTTCCAGCACGCGCCGCGTCAGCCGTCGTTCGCGCTCGCAGGGCTGGTAGGCATCGGTGTTGACGCCCAGCGCGATCGCTTGCGGTACATAGCCAGCCTTGCCCAGTTCGACGCGCAGCAGTTCCGGCGCATTCACTTTGGCGAAAATCTTGCTTTCGAAATCCATGCCGGGCGACAGGCCCAGATAGCTGTGCGTGGGCCGCGCAAAGCAATAGATGCAACCAT
Source organism: Sphingomonadaceae bacterium (assembly GCA_041730475.1). Lineage (GTDB taxonomy): Bacteria > Pseudomonadota > Gammaproteobacteria > Burkholderiales > Burkholderiaceae_D > Rugamonas. The sequence goes on along the minus strand of JBGSBQ010000251.1, from coordinate 90 downwards.
GCTCACAACCGCGGTAGGGATTCAGCGATACGCCAAACGGCAAGTCCGGCGACTGGTTGCGGCTCAGGATGGATTTCGCGATTTCATCGC
>JBGSBQ010000250.1:0-5856 GCA_041730475.1 Sphingomonadaceae bacterium | reverse complement strand
CAAGCGAGCTCCCAGTGGCTGTTTTCTTTCAACGGGCTGTATGCCCATGCGTCAGCGAACCCTGCCGATAAGGGGCTGACGGTGCTTGAAATCAGCGACAATGCTGGCAACCGCTACAACATCAAGCTGGTCGGTACTTTCGTGACGAGTGACTTTGAGGTGCATGGCAGCGATATCACGCTGCATTAAGCATCGGCGCGTGACCCGGTCCGCCTTAGGTGCTGGGGCTGGACAGGGTCGCCAGATGCTGTTCGATCGCAAACACATGCGGGTCGCTCCGGCCCAGTTCGCGCAAGGCGGTTGCCAGATGGTTCAGGTAATCGCTATTCGGGCCGCTCGGCCCGGCGCAGCGCGCAATGTGGCGCGCGATCTCCAGTTCTGACGCGGCGCCGAGGAACGCGCTATTGTCTTCGGTCGCGATATACACCAGGCCGTCAACCGGCTTCATCTGCTCGTCCCGCTTGTCTTGCTCGTCCTGTTCGAACGTGATCGCAATGGCCAGCCGCAGATAGCCATTCTTTTCGCGGTGATCGAGGTGGGCGAACACCTCTGGCGTGACCAGATAGGCCATGCCATGGCAAATCGCATCCGCTTCCTCGATGATGGTGACCACCCGCCCCGGTGCTTCCGGCGTGCCACGATGGTCGTGCGAGCCTTGCCAGAAGCGCCGGGTCCAGCCTTGAATGCTGGCCGGGCGCCGCTCCAGATAGGCAAAGTCAGCCTTGTAAATCAGTGAACCGTAGCCGAATAACCAGACGCTGTCGTGGCCAACGAGGTGGGGCATTTGCTGGTTGGCGGCGATGGTATTGGCGGTCATGGTCAGGATGGGTGCGAGGGACAGCGGCCATTATATAAAATCGGGCGTCCCTTCGGTTTCCTGCAGCGCCCAGTTACGCACCGCATTGCCGGGATTGAAGGTTTCTACAATGCCCACGCCGAGGTGGCGCAGCGTCGTCGTCAGATGGTCTTCCAGCGCCTTGGTGCGGCTCGGTTCCAGCGGCTCTCCCAGACTGGAACTGGACACCAGCAACACCCGGGTGGCGCGCTCACGCTGCTGCATCGGGCGCGTGCCCAATAGCAGCAGGCGCTCCAGCCAGGTTTGCAGCGTGGTCGGCAGGAAGAAACTGCCCAGCGGTGCGCCCAATACCAACACGTCGGCATCGATAAATTCGTGCCATAACGCGGCACTGAGTTGCACTTCGGCGCGCAAGTCTGCGCTCATCGGTATATCCTGATGCCATTGCTGGCGCAGTGCCTGCATCAACGGTCCGCTAATATGGGCCAGGGGCGCGGCGGCGACGTCGCGGTAGACCACGCTGGACTGTGGCGCCAGCTCGCACAGGGAAGCGACTGCGCGCGCCGTCATCTGGCGCGAGATGGAATGGTCGCCAAGGGCGCAGGAATCGATGTGCAGAATGTTCATGGGTCATGGACGTGACGAAAGTCTCTGAAGAATATCCGTGCAACAATCTTTATGATAGGGGCTAAAATGCAAAGAGCCTTTGCAAATATAGAATAATGACGCCATGAATGATGTCCATGATCTGCACGATATGTATTTGTTCGCCAAGGTGGTCGAATATGGGGGCTATAGTTCTGCTGCGGGCGCACTCGGCATGCAGGCATCCAAGCTGAGCCGCCATATTGCGCGCCTCGAGCAGCAACTGGGGGTGCGCCTGCTGAACCGGACCACCCGCCACATTTCCGTCACCGAGGCGGGGCAGACTTTTTACGGCCATTGCGCCGCCGTGGTGGCCGAAGCACAGGCGGCGCGCGATGCCATCGACCGCACCCGTTCCGTGCCGCAAGGACTGGTGCGCATCAGCTGCCCGCTGGCCTTGCTTCAGGGCGGACTGAACCAGGTGGTTGCCGATTACATGGCGGCCAATCCGCTGGTGCTGGTGGCGATCGACGCCACCAACCGGCGCGTCGACGTGATCGAGGAGGGCATCGACATCGCCATCCGCGCCCGCGTGCCGCCGCTGGAAGACAGTGATCTGGCGGTGCGCCTGCTGGCGACCTCGGTACCGATGCTGGTGGCCAGCCCGCGCTTGTTCGAGCAGCTGCCGCGTCCGCAGACCGTGTCTGATCTGTCGCGCATGCCGACGCTGGCCATGGTGCGCGCCGGCGATAAATATGCGTGGAACCTGATCGGCCCGGACGGCCAGCAGCGCTCGGTGCCGCACCGGCCGCGCATGGTCAGCGACGACATGCCGACCTTGCGGGTGGCGGCACTGTCCGGCCTGGGTGTGACCCAGCTGCCGCGCGATCAGGTGCAGGGCGAGATCGATGCCGGCCGGCTGGAGGCGGTGCTGCCGCAATACCATTCGCCGTCGGCGGTGGTGCATGCGGTGTTCCCGTCGCGGCGCGGACTGGTGCCGGCCGTGCGCGGTCTGCTCGACGCGCTGGTGCAGGGCTATCTTAACCGCTGTTGCCTGGCTTGAAGCCCAGACCAGCCGCAAACTGGTGCAGGAAGCGGGCAAAGCTGTCCGCCGCCGGCGACAGTGCGCGTGCGCTCTTGGTATAGACGAAGAAGCGCCGCGTCAGTTCCGGCTCGGACAGCTGGCGCATCTGCAGCCCGTACAGCTGCACCATCTGTTGCGCATACGGCAGGCACACCGTGATGCCAAGCCGCGCATTGACCATCGCCAGCGCCGTGGTCATGAAGGTCACTTCGTTGTAAGGGCTGAGCGACTGCTCGCGGAACGAGACGTGGATGTCGCGCAGCAGCCGCTCGGTGAACTGGCCCTGCAGCGCGATGAAGGGATAGTCGTTGATGTCGGCCCAGACGATACGCTCACGCTGCGCCAGCGCGTGCTCGGGCGGGAACACCACCACGAACGGCATCTCGAACAGCAACTGGCCATCGATATCGGCACTGGGATCGCGCTCCGGACCGATACCAAAATCGACCTCGCCACTGAACACCCGCGCCGACACCTGCTCGACCGGACTGTCGACCAGCCGCACCTGCACGTCGGGATGGGCGGCGCGGTAGGCCGCGATCACTTCCGGCAGCAGGGTGCAGGACAGCATTTGCGGTGCCGCCACCCGCACCATGCCCTTCTTGAGTGCCTTGCGGCTGGCGATATCGGCCATCGCGCCATCGAGGTCTTGCAGCATCTTGTCGAATAAGGGATACAGTTCGCGGCCCAGCTCCGACAACTGCGCTTTGCGCGTGGTACGCTCGACGACAGTCACGCCCAGCAGTTGTTCCAGCTCCTTGATTTGCCCGCTCAGCGCCGATTGCGTCACATGCAGGTATTCGGCGGCCAGCGTAAAACTGCCGGTCTTGGCGACGGCCACCAGGGCGCGCATCTGGCGCAGGCTAGGATTCATAAGAAAACCTGATAAATGATGGGAAAAATACTGTTTGTATGATATCTGAAACTCGCTTCTAATAGCAGTCAGCGAGTGTTTTCACCGGAGACCCAAATGAAAATCAAACAGATCCACCACGTGGCTTACCGCTGCATCGACGCCAAGCAGACCGTCGAGTGGTACGTCAAACACCTGAACATGGACTTTGTGCTGGCGATCGCCGAGAACGAAGTGCCGTCTACCAAGGCACCGGACCCGTATATGCACGTGTTCCTCGATGCTGGTCAGGGCAACGTGCTGGCCTTCTTCGAGTTGCCGACGCAGCCGGCCATGGACCGCGACCGGAATACCCCGGCCTGGGTCCAGCATCTGGCGCTGGAAGTGGCGTCGGTCGACGAACTGCTGGCCGCCAAAGCACGTCTGGTTGCCGCTGGCATTGACGTCATCGGCCCGGTCAACCACACCATCTTCCAGTCGATCTACTTCTTCGACCCGAACGGCCATCGCCTGGAACTGGCGGCCAACACCGGCACCCCGGACATGCTGCAGCGGCTCGATGCCGTCAAATGGGACATGCTGGAAGAATGGTCGCAAACCCGCAAGGCACCCAAGCACGCGGCCTGGATGCATGCACCACAAACGGAGGGCACGCTATGAAACTCGCAACCTTGAGAGACGGCAGCCGTGACGGCCGCCTGGTGGTGGTCAGCCGCGACCTGAAACACTATGTCCATGTGCCGAAGATTTCGGTCACGCTGCAACACGCACTGGATCACTGGGAGCTGGTGTCACCACGCCTGCGCGAAGTCTACGCCACGCTGAATGCCGGCGAAGCCGTGGCAGCCCAGCCTTTCGATGAAACGCTGTGCCACTCGCCGCTGCCGCGCGCCTATCAGTGGGCCGATGGTTCGGCCTATATCAACCACGTGGAGCTGGTGCGCAAGGCGCGCAACGCCGAAGTGCCAGCGTCGTTCTACACCGATCCGCTGATGTATCAGGGCGGCTCCGACAGTTTTATCGGTCCGCGGGATCCGATCTACGCGCTCAGCGAAGACTGGGGCATCGATCTGGAAGCCGAAGTGGCGGTGATTACCGGCGACGTGCGCATGGGCGTCAGCGTGGCGGATGCGGCGGCGGCGATCCGGCTGGTGATGCTGGTCAATGATGTCTCGCTGCGCAACCTGATCCCGAACGAATTGGCCAAGGGCTTTGGCTTCTTCCAGTCGAAGGCAGCCAGCGCATTCTCGCCAGTGGCGGTCACGCCCGATGAACTGGGGGCGCACTGGGCCGACAGCAAGCTGCACTTGCCGCTGCTGGTGGACCTGAACCAGCAGCCGTTCGGCAAGCCAAACGCCGGGGAGGACATGACCTTCAATTTTGCCCAGCTGGTGGCCCATGCGGCAGCGACGCGGGAACTGGCGGCTGGCACCATCATCGGCTCCGGCACTGTGTCGAACAAGCAGGGCAGCCTGCATGGTTCCAGCATCGCCAATGGCGGCGTCGGTTACTGCTGTCTGGCCGAAGTGCGCATGTACGAAACCATCGAGAGCGGCAAGCCGCAGACCGCCTTCCTCAAGTTCGGCGACCGCGTGCGCATCGCGATGCAGGATCAGCACGGCGCCAGCATCTTCGGCGCCATCGAGCAGACGGTAGCGCACTACCGGGAGCGTTGAGATGAAGCTGTACACCTATTTCCGCAGTTCGGCCGCGTACCGGGTGCGGATCGCGCTGAACCTGAAGGGACTGGACTACGAGGCGCTGCCGGTACACCTGCTGCGCAACGGCGGCGAACAACTGGCGCCGGCCTATCGCGACATCAATCCGAGCGGCTTGCTGCCGGCGCTGGAAGACCAGGGCCAGATCATCCACCAGTCGCTGGCGATCATGGAGTATCTGGACGAAGTCCATCCCTTCATGCCGCTGCTGCCGGCCGATGCGCTGGGCCGCGCCCGGGTGCGCGCGCTGGCGCTGACGGTCGCCTGCGACACCCACCCGCTGACCAATCTGCGGGTGTTGAAGCACCTGACCGGCCATCTGGGCTTGCCGGAAGAGGCCAAGGGCGAGTGGTACCGGCACTGGCTGGGCGAGGGGATGGCGATGCTGGAAGCGCATCTGGCGCGCGCTGACGATACCGGGCGGTTCTGCCATGGCGATAGTCCGACCATCGCGGACTGCTGCCTGGTGCCGCAGGTGTTCAATGCGCGCCGTTTTGCGCTGGATCTGGCGCCGTATCCGACCATCATGCGCATCCACGACAACTGCGCCGGCCTGCCGGCCTTTGAATCGGCCCATCCGGCGCAGCAGCCGGACGCCGAGTAGCAGGCTTCAGGGCGGCAGGCCAAGGTCGCGCCGGATTGCTTCCATGGACGGGTCGCGGCCGGCGCGCCAGGCGATGGCGGTGACGGGCGCTGGCAGGTCCGGCGTCAGATCGTTGACGCGGATCGCAAAGCGGTCGCCATAGCAGCCCGCTTCGGCCGCGCAGCCGTGCTGCAAGTCCCACAGGCCGCTCGTCACGTGCAGGCAGTAGCGGCTGTG
>JBGSBQ010000249.1:0-5878 GCA_041730475.1 Sphingomonadaceae bacterium | reverse complement strand
CGAGACGAAGATCGTCTGCCGCATCTTCTCCTCGAACTCCTCGAACTTCAGGGGCCGGTTGTCGAGCGCCGACGGCAGGCGGAAGCCGTAGTCCACCAGGTTGGTCTTGCGCGAGCGGTCGCCGTTGTACATGGCGCTGAGCTGGCCGATCAGCACGTGCGACTCGTCGAGGAACATCAGCGCATCCTTGGGCAGGTAGTCGACCAGCGTCGGCGGTGGTTCGCCGGGCAAGGCGCCGCTCAGGTGGCGCGAATAGTTTTCGATGCCTTTGGTGAATCCAATTTCCGCCATCATTTCGAGGTCGAAGCGGGTGCGTTGTTCGAGCCGCTGTTCTTCGATTAGCTTGGTACTCTGGCGGAAGAATTCCAGCCGTTCGCGCAGTTCGTCCTTGATGGTTTCGATGGCGCGCAGCACGGTCGAGCGCGGCGTGACATAGTGCGAGCCGGGATAGACCGTGAAGCGCGGAATCTTTTGCTTGACGCGCCCGGTCAGCGGGTCGAACAGCTGGATCGATTCCAGCTCGTCGTCCCACATTTCGAGGCGCACGGCCAGTTCGGCATGTTCGGCCGGGAAGATGTCGATGGTGTCGCCGCGCACGCGGAAGGTGCCGCGGCCAAAATCGACTTCGTTGCGCGTGTATTGCATCTGGATCAGGCGGGCGATGATGTCGCGCTGCGCGACCCGGTCCTTCTGGCGCAGCGTCAAAATCATCTGGTGGTATTCGTTCGGATTACCGATACCGTAAATGGCCGATACGGTGGCGACGATGACGACATCGCGTCGCTCCATCAACGACTTTGTGCAGGACAGCCGCATTTGCTCGATATGTTCATTGATCGACGAATCTTTCTCGATGAACAGGTCGCGCTGCGGCACATAGGCTTCCGGCTGGTAGTAATCGTAGTAGGACACGAAGTACTCGACCGCGTTCTCGGGGAAGAATTCGCGGAACTCCGAGTACAACTGGGCGGCCAGCGTCTTGTTCGGGGCGAACACGATGGCGGGCCGGCCCATGCGCGCGATCACGTTGGCCATGGTGTAGGTCTTGCCGGAGCCGGTAACGCCCAGCAGGGTCTGGAACGACAGTCCGTCGTTGATGCCTTCGCACAACAAGTTGATCGCCGTCGGCTGGTCCCCGGCGGGCGGGAAGGGCTGGTGCAGCTTGAACGGCGAGTCAGGAAAAGTGACCACGTTGGACGTGGTGGAAATTACTTCGGGTAATTCAGCCATCTTGTTTCAGACCTTTGTTAGAATAATGGCCTGCCAGCGGCCCAGGAGCTGTATTCGAGGGGCGCTGTCTACTTTCCGCTGCGAACCGCTTCCAATCGAATCCAATCTTATCATGACGAACCCTTCCGTTTCTGCCAGCCTCTTCAGTGCCATCGACATGGCCCCACGCGACCCGATTCTGGGTATCACCGAAGCCTTTAACGCGGATCAGAATCCCGCGAAAATTAACCTGGGCGTGGGTGTGTATTATGACGACAATGGCAAAGTGCCGCTGCTGGCCTGCGTACAGAAAGCGGAGGAAATCCTGATTGCGCAACCTGCGCCCCGCACCTACCTGCCGATTGAAGGTCTGGCAGCCTATGACAAGGCTGTGCAGGAGCTGGTATTTGGTGCTGACAGCGCTGTCATTCAAGAGAAGCGTGCGATTACCGTGCAAGCCATCGGCGGCACCGGCGCGCTGAAGATCGGCGCCGATTTCCTGCAGCGCTTCGCGCCGGGTGCGCAAGTCTACATCAGTGATCCGAGCTGGGAAAACCACCGCGCCCTGTTCGAGAGCGCCGGCTTTACCGTGAATAACTACCGCTACTACGATGCCGTCACCCACGGCGTTGATTTCGCCGGCATGCTGGCGGACCTGAAGGCCATGCCACAGGGCTCGATCGTGCTGCTGCACGCCTGCTGCCACAACCCGACCGGTGCCGATCTGAGCAGCGACCAGTGGGGTGAGGTGATTGCCGCTGTCAGCGCTGGTGGCCTGGTGCCATTCCTGGACATGGCTTATCAGGGCTTTGGTGCCGGCATTGCCGAAGATGGTGCCGTCGTCCGTCGCTTCGCCGACGCCGGCGGTCCGTTGCTGATCTCGAACTCGTTCTCGAAATCGTTCTCGCTGTACGGCGAACGGGTCGGTGCATTGAGCGTCGTAGCGGCCAGTACCGAAGAAGCAGCGCGTCTGCTGTCGCAACTGAAACGCGTGGTGCGCACCAACTACTCGAATCCACCGGTCCACGGCGGCAAGGTGGTGGCCACTGTACTGACCACGCCGGCACTGCGCCAGCTGTGGGAAGAAGAGCTGGCCGGCATGCGCGTGCGTATCAAGGAAATGCGCGAAGCCTTCGTCACCAAGCTGAAAGAGAAGGCCCCGGCGCATGATTTCGCGTTCGTGCGCGACCAGGTCGGCATGTTCTCGTATTCGGGTCTGAGCAAGGCGCAAGTCGAGCAGCTGCGCGCGCAGTCGATCTATGCGGTGGATACCGGCCGCATCTGCGTCGCTGCCTTGAACTCGCGCAATATCGATGTCGTTATTGACGCTATCGCGAAAGTGCTTTAAACTCTTGTTTCTTCGCGTTGCGTGCAAACGTAGCGTGAAAGGCAGCACCAATACCGCAGAAAGTTGCACTGTCAGAAAGCTTGATAGCGTGAGCGAAACAGTATAAAATGTTGCCTCTAATCCCTGATAGCTCAGTTGGTAGAGCGACGGACTGTTAATCCGCAGGTCCCTGGTTCGAGTCCAGGTCGGGGAGCCAGAACACAGAAAAGCCCAGCCTTCACCGGTTGGGCTTTTTGCATTGGACAACGGGTTTCGATGGGTTGCCAAAAAGAAATTCAAGATATCTTATTGACACTGCTTGATTTAAATTTGATAATGCAATCCAGTTACTAAATTTCAACAGTAAGCTCGATAGGAGTTTCAAAATGAACAAAATTAAAGCGGCGATCGCATCGACGGTATTGGCTCTGGCTGTTCCAATGGTGCAAGCAAATGCGCTGACCAACGGCAGTTTTGAAGATAACAATTCCGGTGATCCATTCGTCACGCTGCAGTCGGGCTTGACTGGTTGGGACATCGTTGGTTCGGTGGACCTGATCGGTAACTACTGGAACGCTTCGGAAGGCAAGCATAGCCTGGATCTGAACGGCAACGGTTTGGGCAGCATTTCGCAATCGTTCAGCACGGTGGCAGGTACCACTTACATCGTGTCGTTCGACATCGCTGGCAATCCAGATGCCCCTGGCGTGAAAAGCCTGACCGCGGGTGTCGTTGATGGTGGGAATTCATACACCTTCGACAGCACCGGTAAGTCGCATGGCGACATGGGCTGGGTCAGCAAGAGCTTTAGTTTTGTTGCGGGTTCCGGAGCTAGTAGCACGCTGTTCTTCACTGGTTACCAAGGCAATGGTGCCTACGGTGTTGCGCTGGACAACGTGACTGTGAGCTCGGTACCAGAACCAGAAACCTATGGCATGCTGCTGGCAGGTCTGGGCCTGGTCGGTGCGATTGCTCGTCGCAAAAAAGCAGCGAAGTAATTCGCCGGCCGCCGTCTGGCGACAATGAAAAGCCCGCATCCGTGCGGGTTTTTTTATGTCCACAAAAAAATATTGCCGGCAACCCTAGGCAAGCGCAACAAGGGTCGATATAATGCGGCCTCTTTTCCCTGATAGCTCAGTTGGTAGAGCGACGGACTGTTAATCCGCAGGTCCCTGGTTCGAGTCCAGGTCGGGGAGCCAGAACAAAGAAAAGCCCAGCCTTCACCGGCTGGGCTTTTTGCGTTGTGCTGGTGAAGATTTTTTTACCAGGTGCTGTCTCTCCGCGTGCGGTGGCGGCTCATCTGGTCTGGCTGCGGTTGGCGACCCGCTTGCGTTCGACCTGAACGGACTCCGTCCCGGTGGCCCGGCGTGGACCGTCACGGTCAAGACAGCGGCGGACACGGTGGCATCAATTCGCGATCAATTGCGGTCGTATCATAGTGCCATCCTGATTGTCCGCCTGCCGGTTGCAACCGGGCAGGGTGTGCTGATACTGGACTTTTATCACATGTCCGACTGCCCGCTGCTGCAAGCTGCCGCGACGGGCGAACTCCGCATGGGGCCGGCGGCTGTACTATGTGAAGGCAGGCTGGTTTGGTGGAATGGATGCGCACCTAATTGACCAGGTTGGGGCCTGTGCGGGATTGACCAGGTATGCCCAGAGCGCCATCCTCTACCCCGATGTGGGGCTGGCAGTGCAGCGCCGTGACACTTTCGTGGATTGCATCACGCATGGGAACGAGATCTGCGGCGCCAATCTGCATGGCGCGCCGGAATTGCTGCAGTTTGAAGGCACGGGAAGTGCTGGAGTCTTTTACTCGAGCGACACGGTTGACTGGCGCCCGTCCACCTTGGCTGCCCGCGCAGTACAGCCCAAGTACATCGCATTGGATTCCTGTAGCACGCAGAATTTCTTTTTTGATCAATCTGCTGGTGCCATCTGGGATGCACTACCTGCCCCAATTCCAATGGCTAGTTTTCATTAATTTTGACTATCGCACAAATTTATCTCCACCCGTGTAAGCTAAAAAAGGATGCAGGACAACGCATCAGATTATTTTTTAGCTGAACTAACGGACAGGAGACGACATGGCTGGAACAGTAAGGTGGGGAATCTTGGGGACGGGCGGCATCGCCCATGCATTTGCGACGGCGCTCATGGAAACGCCGGGAGCGACGCTGGCGGCGGTGGGCTCGCGCAGCGTCGACAGTGCAGAAAAATTCGGTCGTGAATTCGGTTCGCCTGTGGCATATGGCTCCTACCACGAACTATGCAATGCGCCAGACATAGACATCATCTACATCGGCACACCGCATCCTCTTCATGCTGAAAACACCACCATGGCACTGGAAGGCGGCAAGGCTGTACTGTGTGAAAAGCCATTCACCATGAACCTGCGCGAGGCGGAACGCGTGGTGGCGCTGGCGCGCGCGAAGCAACTGTTTTTGATGGAAGCCATGTGGACGCGCTACATGCCCGCGCTGGCGGAGCTGAAACGCATCGTGGCATCCGGCGAGATCGGCGCCCCGCGCCAGCTGCATGCGGACTTCGGCTTTAACGCTCCGACCGATCCTGCGCATCGGGTCAATAACCGGGAACTGGGTGGCGGTGCACTGCTGGACCTCGGCATTTATCCGCTGTCCATCGCGGCGGCCATCATGGGCCCCGTAAAGCAGGTGCAGGCGCTGGCCGAAATGAGCGCGACCGGCGTGGATGCGCAGACCGGCTTCAACCTGCTGCATGAAGGTGGCGGCATGTCGGTCTGTTCCTGCTCGCTGCTGGCGAAAACACCGGACGTGCTGACCGTGTCCGGGCCCTTGGGGCGCATACAGATGGACGCCATGTTCCATCGCTCGCCATCGCTGACGGTGACGCTGGTGGACGGCAGCTCGCGTGTCGTGCGCACTCCCTGGCTGGGCAACGGCTATGTGCATGAGGCGCTGGAAGCCTCGCGCTGCGTGCGCGAAGGGCTGCTCGAGAGTCCAGGCATGACGCTGGACGAGACACTGGTGCTGATGCGCGTGCTCGACACGATACGCGGCCAGATCGGCCTGCATTATCCGGCCGATGCGTAAATTCGGATTGACAGGCGGGGAAAGGGGCGAGCATACTAGCTAGCTGATGTTAGCGCTAACACCCACCTGTTGAAACGATGCTCCTATGACCGCAATTGTCTTGCCCTGGCGTGAAAAACTGAGTTACGGCGTCGCCGACATGGGGTTCAATTTTTTTTGAACTGTGATCGAGTTGAAGGGCAGCGGTATGAGCTGGGCTGCGCCGAGCTCGCTCGACATCAACCAGATCGCCGGGATGATTGCCGGGGGGCAAGCCGCCGGCGATCTG
>JBGSBQ010000248.1:0-5909 GCA_041730475.1 Sphingomonadaceae bacterium | reverse complement strand
CCTCGAATGCGCCAAGGCGCTGCGCGACCTGAATCTGGAAACCCATGTGGTCGAATTTTCGCCGCGCCTGATGGCGGTACAAGTCGATGAAAGCGGCGCCCGCGTGCTGCGCCGCAAGATCGAAGAACTGGGCGTGACCGTCCATACTGGTAAAAACACCACCGCCATCGTCGACGGCGAAGCTGGCACCCACCGCATGCAGTTCGCCGATGGTGGGCATCTGGATGCTGACATGATCGTGTTCTCGGCCGGTATTCGCCCTCGCGACATGCTGGCCCGTGAGAGCGGCCTGACCATCGGCCCACGCGGCGGCATCGAAATCAATAATAACTGCGTGACCTCCGACCCGGACGTGTATGCGATCGGTGAATGCGCGCTGTGGGGCGGCCAGATTTTCGGGCTGGTAGCGCCGGGCTATGAAATGGCGCGTGTCGCGGCCAAACACATGTTGGGCGAGGCAGCCGAGTTCTCCGGTGCCGACATGAGCACCAAGCTGAAACTGATGGGGGTGGACGTAGCCTCGATCGGCGACCCGCACGGCCATGCCGCCGGCAGCCGCAGCTACCAGTTCACCGACGAGCGCAAGCAGATCTACAAGAAGATCGTGGTGTCCGATTGCGGCAAGTACCTGCTGGGCGGCGTGATGGTGGGCGATGCGGCCGAATACGGCACGCTGCTGCAAATGATGCTGAATAAAATCGAGCTGCCGGAATCGCCGGAATTCCTGATCCTGCCGCAGGCCGATGGCGCGGCGCGGCCAGCGCTGGGCGTTGACGCGCTGCCGGACAGCGCACAGATCTGCTCCTGCAACGACGTCTCCAAAGGCGCCTTGTGCAAGGCCGTCGCCGATGGCGCGACCAGCATCGGTGCGCTGAAATCCTGCACCAACGCCGGTACTTCCTGCGGCGGCTGCGTACCGCTGGTAACGCAGGTGATGAAGTCGGAAATGAAGAAGCTGGGCATGGCCGTCAACAACCATGTTTGCGAACACTTTGCCTACTCGCGTCAGGAGCTGTTCCACCTGATCAAAGTCGGCAAGATCACCACTTTCGGCGCGCTGCTGGCGCAGCATGGCAAAGGCCTCGGTTGCGATGTCTGCAAGCCGCTGACAGCCAGTATTCTGGCCTCGTGCTGGAACGAGTTCGTACTGAAGAAGGAACACGCCAGCCTGCAGGACACCAATGACTACTTCCTCGGCAATATCCAGAAGGATGGCACTTACTCGGTAGTGCCGCGCATGGCCGGTGGCGAAGTCACGGCCGATGGCCTGATCGCGGTTGGTACCGTGGCCAAGAAGTACGGCCTGTACACCAAGATTACCGGCGGCCAGCGGGTCGACCTGTTTGGCGCCCGCGTCGAGCAGTTGCCACTGATCTGGGAAGAGCTGATCGCGGCCGGCTTTGAAACCGGCCACGCCTACGGCAAATCGCTGCGCACGGTGAAGTCCTGCGTCGGCTCGACCTGGTGCCGCTATGGCGTCGATGATTCGGTCGGTCTGGCGATCGAACTGGAAAACCGCTACAAGGGCTTGCGCACGCCGCACAAGATCAAGTTCGGCGTATCCGGCTGCACCCGCGAGTGCGCCGAAGCGCAGGGCAAGGACGTGGGCATTATCGCCACAGAAAAGGGCTGGAACCTGTACGTCTGCGGCAATGGCGGCATGAAGCCACGCCACGCCGAGTTGCTGGCCTCGGACCTCGACAAGGCCACGCTGGTGCGCTACATCGACCGCTTCCTGATGTTCTACACCCGCACCGGTGACCGACTGCAGCGCACCAGCGTGTGGCGCGACAATCTGGAAGGCGGCCTCGATTACCTGAAGCAGGTGGTCATCGATGACAAGCTGAAGATCGCCGCCGAACTGGAAGCCGACATGCAGCACGTGGTCGATACCTATGTCTGCGAATGGAAAGCCGCCGTTGAAGATCCGGAGACGCGCAAGCGCTTCCGCCACTTCATCAACAGCGACAAGGTGGACCAGAACGTGCTGTTCATGGAAGAACGCGGCCAGATTCGTCCGGCCACCGTGGAAGAACGCCAGCGCGTGATTCCGATTGCCGTCACCGCCGACTAGGAGAACTGTATGCATCGCGATATCCAAACTGCCAACTGGGTGGCCGTCTGCGCCCTTAGCGACATCGTCGCCAATACCGGCGTGTGCGCGCTGCTGAATGGCGAACAGGTGGCCGTGTTCCATGTGGATGACGGCGGCCCACGCGTGTTCGCCATCGATAACTTCGATCCCAATTCGAATGCTGCTGTACTGTCGCGCGGTCTGGTGGGCAGCCTTGGCGAGCGTATCGTGGTCGCCTCGCCGATCTACAAGCAGCACTTCGACCTGCAGACCGGCGAGTGCCTGGAAGCGCCCGAACATTCGGTTGGCACCTATCCGGCCCGCATCGAAGACGGCAAAGTCTGGGTCGGGCTATGAGTTCCGGTGTCAGGCAACGGCTGGTCGTGATCGGCAATGGCATGGCCGGCATGCGCACCGTCGAGGAGTTGCTGAAGCTGGACGCGGAGCTGTATGAGATCACCGTGTTCGGCGCCGAGCCGCACGGAAATTACAACCGCATCCTGCTGTCGCCGGTGCTGGCCGGTGAGAAGACCATGGCCGACATCATGCTGCATACGCGCGAATGGTATGTCCAGCATGGCATCACGCTGCATGCCGGTGATCCGGTCGAACATATCGACCGCCGCCGGCGCATCGTGCGCGCCAGCTCCGGGCTGGAAGTGCAGTACGACCGGCTGCTGATTGCCACCGGTTCCAAGCCCTTCATCATTCCGGTGCCGGGCCACCAGTTGCCGGGCGTGATAGCCTTCCGCGATATCCATGACGTGGAAACCATGCTGGAAGCGACGCGCAATCATCGCCATGCGGTGGTGATCGGTGGCGGCCTGCTTGGGCTGGAAGCGGCGAATGGCCTGCTGCGTCAGGGCATGGCCGTCACCGTGGTGCACGTCACCGGTGCGTTGATGAACCAGCAGCTCGACCAGCCGGCCGCGCTGTTGCTGCAAAAGGCACTGGAAGACAAGGGCCTGCAGTTCAAGATGAACGCGCAGACCGATGAGATTTGCGGCCCGGACCGGGTAACGGCGGTGCGCTTCAAGGATGGCAGCGAAATCCCGGCTGATCTGGTGGTGATGACGGCTGGCGTGCGGCCGAATATCGCGCTGGCGCAAGCGGCTGGCCTGCATTGCGAACGCGCTATCGTGGTCGACGATACGCTGCAAACCTATGACCCGCGCGTATATGCGGTCGGCGAATGCGTGCAGCACCGTAGCGCCACGTTCGGGCTGGTGGCACCGATCTGGGAGCAGGCCCGCGTCTGCGCCGCCCATCTGGCTGGCGCTGGCCATCGCCGCTATGTGCAGCAGACTTCCCCGACGCGGCTGAAAGTCACCGGCGTCGACCTGTATTCGGTTGGTGATTTCATCGGCGGCGAAGGCAGCGAAGATCTGGTGCTGCGCGATGCGCGGCGCGGCATTTACAAGCGGCTGGTGTTGAAGGACAACCGCATCGCCGGCGCCGTGCTGTATGGTGATGTGCGTGACGGCCCATGGTATTTCGATCTGATTCAAAACCGCACCGACATCGGCGCGATTCGCCAGCGCCTGTTGTTCGGCGAGGCGATGTGTGCGGCCTAACTGTGCTGCGTAACCATTTTCAGGAAGCTATCGTGAACCTGTCCCAAGACCATCTGGCTGTACGAACCACCTGTGCTTATTGCGGCGTTGGCTGCGGCGTTAAAGCCACGCCACAGCAGGACGGTACGGTTGCCATCGCTGGCGATACGCTGCACCCGGCGAATGCCGGCAAGCTGTGTGTGAAGGGTTCGGCGCTGGGCGAAACCGTGTCGTTGGATGGCCGCCTGCTGTATCCGCAGATGCGCGAGCCGGGTGGCTTGCGGCGCGTGTCGTGGGATACGGCGCTCGATGCGGTGGCCGAAAAATGGCAGGCGATCATCGCTGAACACGGCCCCGATGCGGTGGCGCTGTATGTTTCGGGCCAGCTGCTGACCGAGGACTATTACGTCGCCAACAAATTGATGAAAGGCTATGTCGGCAGCGCCAATATCGACACCAATTCGCGCCTGTGCATGTCGTCGGCGGTGGCGGCGCACAAGCGCGCCTTTGGCGAGGATCTGGTGCCGGTCTGCTACGAAGATCTGGAACTGGCCGACATGATCGTGCTGGTGGGCTCCAATACGGCGTGGTGCCATCCGATCCTGTTCCAGCGCATCCAGCGCGCGCGTGAGCTGCGCCCGGAACTGAAGCTGGTGGTGATCGACCCGCGCCGCACCGCGACCTGCGAGCTGGCCGACCTGCACCTGCCGGTCAAGCCGGGTACCGATGTCTGGCTGTTCAATGGCCTGCTGTGCTATCTGGCCTCGATCGGCGCCGTCGATCCTGACTACGTTGCCGCGCATACGGTGGGCTTTGATGCCGCACTGGCCGCCGCTGCTGTCGATTGCAGCGATCCGGCGGCGGTGGCGCGCATCTGCCGCATCGAACTGCCGGTACTGCTGGAGTTCTACGAATCGTTTGCCGCCACCGGCAAGGTGATTACCGCGTTCTCGATGGGCGTCAACCAGTCCTCGGCTGGTACCGACAAGGCCAATGCCATCATCAACTGCCACCTGATCGGCGGCCGGATCGGCAAGCCGGGCATGGGGCCGTTCTCGATCACCGGCCAGCCGAATGCGATGGGCGGGCGCGAAGTCGGCGGCCTGGCCAATATGCTGGCGGCGCACATGGAGATTGACCAGCCAGTCCACCGCGAACTGCTGCAAACTTTCTGGGACGCGCCGCGCATGGCCGACAAGCAGGGCCTGAAGGCGGTCGACCTGTTCCAGGCGATTGAAGCGGGCAAGGTCAAGGCAGTGTGGATCATCGCCACCAATCCGCTGGTCAGCCTGCCGGATGCCGATCAGGCGCGGCGCGCGCTGGCTAAGTGCGAACTGGTGGTCGCCACCGACATCGTGCAGAACACTGATACCAACGTCTGGGCCCACGTGCTGTTGCCTGCGCTGGGCTGGGGCGAAAAGGATGGCACGGTCACTAATTCCGAGCGCCGCATCTCGCGCCAGCGCGCCTTCCTGCCGGCGCCGGGCGAAGCGCTGCCCGACTGGAAAATCCTGTCGCTGTTCGCACAGCGCATGGGCTATAGCGGCTTTGACTACACCAGTGCGCATGACGTATTCGATGAACATGCGCGCCTGAGCGGCTACCGCAACAGCGCGGATGCGGTACCGCGTGCTTTTGATATGTCCGGCCTGTCTGGTCTGACGCAGCACGAATACGAGGATCTGGAGCCAATCCAATGGCCAGTACGCCGCAGCGCAGCGGGGGCGCTTGTGATCGAAGCGCGGCTGTTCGCCGATGGCCGTTACGCCTATGCCGATGGCAAGGCGCGCTTCATCGTCACCGTACCACGGGCGCCGGTCAATGCCGTCAGCGGGGAGTATCCGCTGGCGCTGAACACGGGCCGCGTGCGTGATCAATGGCACACCATGACCCGCACCGGCCGCTCGGCGAAGCTGGCCGACCATATCGCCGAGTCGTTCGTCGACATGCACCCGCAGGACGCCTTGCTGCATGGCGTGCGCGAGGGCGAACTGGCGCGCATCAGCACCGCGTGGGGCGCGATGGTGGCGCGGGTGCAGCATGGCGGCGGCATCGCCCGGGGCAGCGTGTTCGTGCCGATCCACTGGTCGGGCCAGACAGCGTCCGATGCGCGGGTCGGGGCGCTGGTCAATCCGGTGGTCGATCCGGTCTCGGGCGAGCCGGAATTCAAGCACACCCCGGTACGCATCGAACAGTTCCGCGTGCAGTGGCATGGCTTCATCCTGAGCCGCGACGAAGTGGTGCTCGACAGCGTGGCGCACTGGACCCGGATACAAGGGCGC
>JBGSBQ010000247.1:0-5914 GCA_041730475.1 Sphingomonadaceae bacterium | reverse complement strand
CCCCCCACAAAAAAACCCCCCCCGGGCGCGCCCCCCCCCCCCCAAAAAAAACCCCCCCCCCCTATTTTTTTTCCTTTTGGCCACCCCCCCACCCCGGTTTTTTTTCTATCGTCTGGCCGTGGGCGGCAATAACCTCCTTGACCGCTATCCGCAGCGCGTGCGTCAGACCCATCACGCTACCTTTGGCGGGGCGCTGCCGTATAACTTCATCCATCCGATCGGCATCAATGGCGCGTGTTTCTACGGTAAGCTGAGCTATGTTTTCTGAGCCTGCCCTTTCATTCGACATCAAGGAACCCATGATCCGCTCCCGCATTTCCAAACTGGTTGCCGCCGCCTGTCTTGGCGCGCTGATGATGACGCAGGCCGAGGCCAAATCGGCGCTGGTGCTGATGACCGACTTTGGCACCGGCGATGGCGCCGTCTCCGCCATGCATGGCGTGGCCTTCGGCGTCGATCCGACGCTGACCGTGTCGGACCTGACCCACGAGATTCCCGATTACGATATCTGGCTCGGTGCATACCGCCTCTACCAGACCGCCAATTACTGGCCACAAGGCAGTGTGTTCGTGTCAGTGATCGATCCGGGCGTGGGCACCAGCCGCAAGTCGGTGGTGTTGAAGACCAAGGAGGGGCGCTATTTCGTCGGCCCTGACAATGGCCTGTTCACGCTGATCGCCGAGCGCGATGGAGTGGCGGAATTGCGCGAGATCGATGAGAAGCTCAACCGTCTGGCCGGTTCCGGCGAGTCCTATACCTTCCACGGCCGCGATGTGTATGCGTTTGTCGGCGCGCGGCTGGCTTCGGGCGCGATCAGCTTTGAGCAGGTGGGACCGGTGCTGCCGGCCGATTCAGTGGTGAAGATCGCTTACCAGAAGCCGGTGCGCAAGGGCGATACCATCCGTGGCATCGTGCCGGTGCTGGATGTGAAGTACGGCAATGTGTGGACGAATATTCCAAAGTCGCTGTTCGCGGAACTGAATGTGGGCCTGCATGAGCCGGTACAGGTACGTATCCTGCACGACGGCAAGCAGGTCAGCAAGGTGGTGGCGCCGCTGGAAAATACCTTTGGCGGCGTGGCCAAGGGCAAGCCGCTGGTCTATCTGAACAGTCTGCTGGAAGTGGCGCTGGCTATCAGTCAAGGCAACTTTGCGCGCACCCACCACGTCGAGTCAGGCGTGGATTGGGAAATCGAGATCAGCAAGGTGACCCCGGCCAAGAAATAAGGCGCTCAGTCGCAGGAACGCAGCTGGCCATCGTTGCCGGGCACATTGCCCAGCAAGCGGTCCAGCTGTTCGGCCAGCGTGCGGGCGATGTCGCTGCCCTTGGCCTTGATGACCGCTTCCAGGAAGGGGTGGCGCAAGGCGCGCAAGTCGTCGACGGAGGCGGCTTTTTCAACCTTCAGCTGCAGCGTGAAGCCGCGCAGGCCGATGTTGCTGCGGATGGTTTTGTTGTAGAACTCGTAAAGTGACTGGAATTGCTGGGCCGGTGCCAGGGCTGGCGCTGGCGCTGGCGCTGGCGCGGGTGGCGTCGGTTCCGGCGCCGCAGTAATGCTGGCATAGCTGGTGGCCAGTATGATGTGGCCCAGTGCCAGCAGTTCGGCGATGCTGGCCGCCGTCAGGCCCAGTCCCGCCACGTTATGCAGCAACTCCTGCTCCGTTTTGCGACCGTCAATCAGCACCAGCAGCGTGCGCAGGCGCGGCGCTAGCTGGTAGTGCCGGGTCGCAATTTCCTCGCGGCCCTTGGCGGTCTTGTCGTAGATGGCAGTGTGCATGAGGCTGAAATAGTTTCCATACGGATACTTTCAGCATACCACCAAAAATGCCGCGCGCGACAGGAATCGGGCCAAATTCATGGCCTCCGCAACACTGGGCGCGCCTATTCCAGTGGCGGCAAGTTGTATTTGGGCGGCACCGGCTTCTGGCCGCGCTGCCAGCGCACCAGCAGCAGGTGATAGGCGCAGAAGTAGCCGGCGGTGAGGCCGAACAAGACCGCCGTCAACGGACTTTGTTGAAAGCTGTCCGGCGCCGGCGTGCCGTTGTGTATCTGTAAATATAGCTCGAAGAAGCGGTAGATCACGCGGCTGACGAACAACATGGGAATCAGTACGCTCATGCGCATATTCGGCGTGTAGAACATGCCATCGGCACGGTTCTCGAGGCGCGTCAGGCGGAAGTTGCGCTGGCCCAGTGCGGCCCCGGCGGCAGCGCCCAGCGCCAGCGCGCAAAGGGCCAGCGGCGCCTCCAGCATGCCCGATCCCATCACCCCCAGCAGCGCGGCACAGACCACGGCCACCGCGTAGTGTCGCCACAGCAGTGAGACGGTGCGCGTCATCATGGCGCGCAGCCGTGAGTAGATGCGCCAGACCGCCAGCGGTACCAGTAACAGCAGGGTCAGGGTGGGGATGTCGAGATTCAGTGGCATTGCGGCGCTTTCAGGGCAAAAATTCCAGAACCGCGATTGTACGCCAGTTGGCGCTGCGCTTTGAGCGCAGCGTGGCGGGCGCCAATTGACAATCAGCGGGCGCATCCGCACACTGGTCTGGCGCGCTTCCCGCCGTGCCACGATTGGAATTCCATGAGCAAACTTACCTCGCCGCTGGCCTTGATCGCGGCGTCGCCGCACACCAGCACCCAGCCCGCTGGCTACCAGCTGCCGCCAGCGCCGTTGCAAGCCATCGTCGATGCGCCGCGCACACCGGGCCTGAGTCTGAGCCCGCAGCGCGATCTGGTGGCGGTGGTGCAGACGCCGCCGCTGCCCGATATTGTCGAGGTGGCGCAGCCGGAACTGAAACTGGCCGGCCTGCGCATCAATCCGCGCACCTGTGCTGCCAGCCGCTTTGCGTTTGGCGCCGATCTGCGCGTGCTCGAGATCGCCAGCGGCAAGGAGCGTCCGATCCGCGGTCTGCCGCGCCGGCTGCGGCTGGCGGACCTGAGCTGGTCGCCGGACCAGCGTTATCTGGCGTTCAGCCACGTGGCCTTCAAGGGCGCGCGCGGCAGCGTGGAACTGTGGCTGGTCGATCTGGCAGCGCGTAAGGCGCGGCGCTTGTCGCCGCAGCCCTTGTCGACGTTGCTGAGCCGCGGCTTCAGCTGGCTGCCGGACAGCAGCGGCTTGCTGGTGCAGTGGCGCCCGGCCGGTCTGACCCGGCCGCCGCATTCCAGCGGTGTGCCGTCCGGGCCAGTGTTGCAGGACAGTGATCCGGGCAGCGGCGCCCGGCAGTTGCGCACCTATCAGGATTTGCTGAAGAACGAGGACGATGCGCAGCTGTTCGAGTACTACATCACGGTGCAGCTGGCGCACCTGGACTTGCAGGGCAAGGGGCGGCTGCTGGGGGCACCGGACCAGTTTTCGCGGGTGTCGGTGGCGCCGGGCGGGCAGCACCTGCTGACCCAGTGCGTGCTGCGGCCGTATTCCTACAGTGTGCCGGCGTCGATGTTCGGCGAACGCATCGAGGTGCGCGATCTGAATGGCGTGTTGCAGCACACGGTCGCCATGCTGCCGTTGGAGGAGGGCCTGCCGCCCGGGAATGACGCGGTGTCGGCGGGCGTGCGCCATGTGTCGTGGCGGGCCGATGCGCCGGCCACGCTGGTGTGGGCCGAGGCGCAGGATGGCGGCGATCCGGCGCGTCCGGTGGAGCAACTGGCGGATGGCATGCGCGATCTGGTCTATCTGCATGCGGCGCCATTCCGCGCTGCGCCGCAGGTGCTGGCGCGGCTGCAATCGCGCTATGCGGGGATTGCGTGGGGCCGTGGCGATGTGGCGCTGCTGAATGAGCGCTGGCACAAGACCCGGGCCTACCAGCAGTGGATGATCGCGCCCGACCACCCGGCGCGGCTGGCGGAACTGATCCACTCGGGCTCCTACGAGGACCGCTACAACAGTCCCGGCGCGCCGGTGCAGCGGGCCGATGCCAGCGGTTTTCCGCGCCTGCTGATCGGCGCCGACAGCAGCATCCTGCTCGATGGTGCTGGCGCCACGCCGGATGGCGACCGGCCCTTCCTTGATCGCCTCAGCCTGACCACACGCAAGAAGGAGCGCTTGTTCCAAAGTGCTGCGCCGTATTTTGAGAACGTGGCGGCGGTGCTGAATGACGATGGTACGCTGTTGCTGACCACGCGCGAGTCGCCCACCGAGCGGCCGAACTATTATGTGCGCGACCTGCGCTTGCCGGCCGCGCAGCAGTTGCGGGCGCTGACGGCGTATCCGCATCCGACGCCGCAGTTGCAGGCGGTGCAGAAGGAGCAGATCCGTTATGCGCGCGCCGATGGTGTCGAGCTGACGGCGACGTTGATGCTGCCGCCCGGCTATCTGGCCGCGCGTGACGGGCCGTTGCCGTTGCTGATGTGGGCCTATCCGCAGGAATTCAAATCAGCCAGCGCAGCCAGCCAGACCACCGGCTCGCCGTACCGCTTCAATGCGGTCAGCTACTGGGGCCCGGCGGCGCTGCTGGCGATGGGCTATGCGGTGCTGGATAATCCGTCGTTCCCCATCGTTGGCAGCGGCGAGACAGAGCCGAATGACACTTACCTGCCGCAGCTGATCGCCAGCGCGCAGGCGGCGGTCGATGAGGTGGTGCGGCGCGGTGTAGCGCAGCGCCATCGGATCGCCATCGGCGGCCATTCGTATGGCGCGTTCATGACGGCCAACCTGCTGGCGCATACACGGCTGTTCCGCGCCGGGATTGCGCGCAGCGGCGCCTACAACCGCACGCTGACGCCGTTCGGCTTCCAGTCCGAGGAGCGCTCGTTCTGGCGTGCGCCGGCGGTGTATCAATCCATGTCACCGTTCAACCATGCGGACCGGATCAAGGATGCGATGCTGCTGATCCATGGCGCCGAGGATAGCAATTCGGGCACTTTCCCGTTGCAGAGCGAGCGCATGTTCCAGGCCATCAAAGGACTGGGCGGCACGGCGCGGCTGGTGATGCTGCCGAACGAGGCGCATGCTTATCGGGCGCGCGAATCGATTTTGCACATGTTGTATGAAACCCATGCGTGGCTCGAGCGCTATGTGCGCGCTGCGCCACCCTTTGAGGAGGATTGAAGCATGACGACGTTTGCCACGACACGCGACATCGCCGCTCCGGTAGAGCAGGTATTTGCGGCCATCAGTACGCCGCAGCGGCTGGCGCGCTGGTGGGGCCCGGCCGGGTTCCGTAACACCTTTGCCGTATGCGAGTTCCGGCCGGGCGGGCGCTGGTCGTTCGTGATGCACGGGCCAGATGGCCAGGACTACCAGAACGACAGCATCTTTGCCGAGATCGAGGTGCCGCAGCGGGTGGTGATTGACCATGTGTGCGAACCACGCTTCCGGCTGACCATCGGGCTGACGCCGACGGCCGGTGGCACGCTGGTAGCGTGGACGCAGGTGCTGGAGAACGCTGAACTGGCGCGCCAGTTCGAGGCCATCGTGGTGCCGGCCAATGAGCAAAATCTGGATCGCTTGACGGCGGAAGTCACATCGGCCTGAACGTCTGCAGTGCGGGCTGTAGCAGCGCGGTAGAATGGGTGATCGAAGTCTGGACTGGAGCGTAGATCATGGATGCTGTCACTGAATCGCATTTGCCACTGCGGGCCCATCGCGCACCGGATCCGGCCCCGGCCGACCAGCCGGTGCCGGAACCGGCACCGCATCAGCCGCACCCGGTGCCGGACGATGAGCCGCTGCCGGACCATAACCCTAGCCTGCACTGAGCCTTAGTCGAAGGCCCAGGTGTACAGCACGTCGAGGGCGTTGTTGGTGCCGGTCTGGAACTGCAGTGTGATGCGGGGATTGAGCTTGTAGCGCAGCTTGACCAGGCTGGTTGCACTGCTGGCGCCCTGTTCGAAACTCAGGTAGGCGCGCGAGGACAGGCGTTTGCCGACCGTGACCACGGTGTTCTGCAGGCCGGTGGCGCTGCCGGCCGTGGGGGGGG
>JBGSBQ010000246.1:0-5920 GCA_041730475.1 Sphingomonadaceae bacterium | reverse complement strand
CACAAAGGTCCAGGCCCTCATTTAATGGGAGCGGACACATTGCTTGGAAATGATGTTTACAATGCCGATGATGAAGATCTTGGCGACATCAAGGAGATTATGCTCGACATGCGCAGCGGCCAGGTGGCCTATGCGGTGCTGTCGTTTGGCGGCGTGTTCGGCATCGGTGACAAACTGTTCGCTGTGCCGTGGCAAAGCTTGCAGCTGGATACCACAGAGAAGCGTTTTGTGCTCGATGTCAGCAAAGAACACCTGAAGAATGCACCCGGATTCGACAAAGATGCATGGCCGGACATGGCAAGTGCCGAGTTCAGCGCGCAAATGCACAGTTTCTATGGCAGCCAGCAAGGGCTGCCCGGACAGCGCACTGCCAGTGGCAGCGTCATGGGCACCTCTAGCGGCGCCATGCAAAGTGGCTCCAGTGGCGGCGCCAGCTACGATGGTTCAGGCCAGAGCCGGTCGGGTTACCGCACGGAAGATGACTAAATAACATTGGATTAAGGTGCGATCGTGCGGTGTCAGACCGCCCGACTTCATCCGTATTGAATTAGTTGACCGTTACGATGTTCACGGCGGCGCTGCGCGCCGCCGCCCCTGCTGCAGCTGGTTTCAAACCCATTATGATGTTGTCCGCCGCGCTATCCTGCTGGAACACCGACTGTAAAACGGTGACTGGCAAATCAATAGGATGAAATAATCTCGCTATCCTGGGGTCATTGTGGTTTAGCATTGGCTAACAATGTATTTTTCCCTGCCAGATACCCGTGCGTTATCTTCGTCGATGTGGAACCGTTCGAGGACCCGCTGCTGGCCAGTGCTGCGCAGGCCCCCTTTTCCTATCTACAGGGCTGCGGCGCTACAACGTAGCCCCGCCTATCCTTATCTGAACCGCCGGCATGCCATCTGGCCGAACGTCTGGCTGCGGTGCTGCGCGAGATGAAGGCTGACGGCGATATCGGGCGCATGCGCGCTCGCGTGTTTGACCATGTGTCAGGAACGCCATGAAGTCACCGCTGTCCGCCGTTTTGGTGCCGCTGGCAATGCTGCTGAGCTGCCTGCCAGCGCTCGCCAGTGACAAACTGGTGCTGGCACGTCCGGCCACCAAGGATAGCAACTATGCCAGCCGTCTGTTTCAACTGGTGGCCACCGATGCCTTCAGCCGGCTCGGCTATCAGGTGGAGGTCCGCAACTACCCTGCCCTGCGCGCCAGCCGTGAAGCTGATGCGGGCCGCGTGGATGGCGAGGCGGGCCGGTCGCTGCAATATGGTGCGGTCCATCCGCAACTGCAGCTTATCGACGAGGCGGTGGTGACTATACGCATGGCGGCATTTGTCACGGATCCGGCCATCAAGGTGAATGGCTGGGACAGCCTCCAGGAGCGCCCTTACCGGGTTAGCTACCGCGCCGGCTACGAGCTGCCGCGCTTGCGCTTGCAGCAGATGGTGGGGGCAGCCCGTCTGCATGCCGTGGTCGAGGGCCAGGCCGGGATGCAAAGCCTGGCGCTGGGCTTGACCGACGTGTATATCGATACCCATGAGTTTGGGCAGATGCTGATCGATAAAATGCCGGAGCGCTACAGCCAGGTGCGCGTCGCCGGCTGGGTCGAGCATTTGCCCCTATATTTTTACTTGCACCGGCGCCATGCCGCCTTGATACCGCGGCTGGCCGCGATCCTGAAAGAAATGCGCGTTGATGGTGCGCTGGAGCGCTATTTGCTCCAAGCGTATCAAGAAGAGGCACGCAGCATTCCTCGCTGAATGTTTACGCACCAATGTCGAGCGTTTTTTCTGGCACGTTTCTTGATATATCAGAAATGTGGACAACAGAGGATCGCACGATATGCCCAAGTTCTTCAATGAAATGACTGCCGATGGCCTGGGGTTGGATGCCAGCGCCGATATCCGTGAACACTACCGTGAGTTCTGCGGCTGGCTGCAACGTCAGTCGCCGGAAACCATAGAGCGCAAACGTGCTGAAGCCGACCTGACCTTCCGGCGGGTTGGCATTACGTTCGCCGTGTATGGCGACGATGCGGGCACCGAGCGGCTGATCCCGTTCGATACCATCCCCCGCATCATCCCTGCCAGCGAATGGCAACAGTTGCAGGCCGGGCTGGTGCAACGGGTGAAGGCCCTGAATATGTTCATCCATGACATCTACCATGGCCAGAACATCATCAAGGCAGGCATCATTCCCGCCGAGCAAATCTATAAGAACGCGCAGTACCGTCCCGAAATGCAAGGCATCAACGTCGTCAACGATATCTACGCCCACATCGCCGGGGTCGACATCGTACGGGCCGGCGCGGGCGAGTTCTACGTGCTGGAAGATAACCTGCGGGTACCGTCAGGCGTGTCTTACATGCTGGAAGACCGCAAGATGATGATGCGGTTGTTCCCGGAACTGTTCGCTCGCAACAAGATTGCACCGGTCGACCATTATCCAGACTTGCTGCTCGATAATTTGCGTTCCGTGGCGCCGATGGGCGTGAATGACCCGACGGTGGTAGTGATGACGCCGGGCATGTACAACTCGGCTTATTTTGAGCATGCCTTCCTGGCCCAGCAAATGGGCGTGGAACTGGTTGAGGCAAGGATTTGTTCGTCAACGACAATGCCGTGTACATGCGCACCACCTGCGGTCCGAAACGGGTCGACGTGATTTATCGCCGGCTGGACGATGATTTCCTGGATCCGCTGGCGTTCCGCCCGGACTCATCGCTGGGCGTGCCGGGCCTGCTGTCGGTCTACCGAGCCGGTCAGGTGACGCTGGCGAATGCCATCGGCACCGGAGTTGCCGACGACAAGTCGATCTATCCCTTCGTGCCGGACATGATCAAGTTCTACCTGTCGGAACAGCCAATCCTGAACAACGTGCCGACCTATCAGTGCCGCAAGAAGGAGGACCTGGCCTACACGCTGGCTCACTTGCCGGAACTGGTGGTCAAGGAAGTGCACGGTGCCGGCGGCTACGGCATGCTGGTCGGCCCGGCATCTACCAAGCAACAGATCGAAGACTTCCGCCAGCGTCTGCTGGCCAAGCCAGACGGCTACATCGCGCAGCCGACTCTGGCGCTGTCCGCCTGCCCGACCTATGTCGAAAATGGCATTGCACCGCGCCATATCGACTTGCGTCCGTTTGTGCTGTCCGGTAAATCCATCACCATGGTCCCCGGCGGTCTGACGCGGGTGGCCTTGCAGGAAGGCTCGCTGGTGGTGAATTCGTCGCAAGGCGGCGGCACCAAAGACACCTGGATTTTGGAACAATAAGGAGACCATCATGCTCAGCCGCACCGCCGACCACTTGTGCTGGAGGGCCCGCAACACCGACCGCGCCGAGAATACCGCCCGCATGCTGGCCGTCAACGTCCAGACCTCGATGCTGCCGCAGTCCGAGCAGGACGCCGAGCAAGGCTGGCGCGCCATGCTCGGTATTTCGGAGCTGCAATCCGCGTATGATCGCAAGCACAGCACGCTGAATGCGCGTGATGTCATCGATTTCATGGTGCGCGATCGCACGAATCCGTCCTCGATTGCCTCCTGCCTGACGGAAGCACGGGAAAATGCGCGCGCCGTGCGCGGCACGCTGACGACCGAAGTCTGGGAAATCCTGAACCAGACCTGGCTGGACATGCCGAAGCGCTTGAACAGTGATTTGCTGGAAAGCGATCCCAGCAAGTTCTTTGAATGGGTCAAGTTCCGCTCCCATGTGTCGCGCGGCGTCACGCTGGGCACCATGTTGCGCGACGAAGCCGTGCACTTCATTCGCCTTGGCACGTTCCTGGAACGCGCCGATAACACGGCCCGCATTCTGGACGTGAAGTTCCATGGCGCCAAGGAGGCAACGGCGGGCGATGACATGTCACAACGCGACTATTACTACTGGGCGGCTCTGCTGCGTTCGGTTTCCGGCTTCGAGATCTATCGCAAGGTGTATCGCGATGTCATCACGCCGGCCCGCATTGCCGAGTTGCTGATGTTGCGTGGCGACATGCCGCGCTCGCTGCTGGCTTGCATGGACGAGGTGGTCAGCAATCTGGCCTCGGTGCGGAACGATGTGTCGTCAGAGACGGAACGCTGCGCCGGTCGCTTGCATGCCGAGCTCAAATTTGCGCGTATCGACGACATCCTGGAAACCGGCTTGCATGACACGCTGACGGCCTTCTTGCAGAATGTGTATGAACTGGGGAATCGGGTCAGCCGCGATTTCCTGGTGCCACTGGCTGCCTGAGCCGGAGTCCAGGATGCGACTGGCGATTCGACATGAAACCCGCTACAGCTATACGGCGCCACTGGCCTATACGATACAGCAGTTGCACCTGACGCCAAGGCTGGAGGCACAGCAAAAAGTGCTGCATTGGCAGATCGCGATGCCCGGCCATGTGGTCGCTTATACGGATGCGTATCGCAATCTGTCGCATACGATGACGCTGGATACGCCACACCGGGAGTTAGCGATTGTCGCCAGCGGACTGGTCGAGACCACCACTCCGCTGCGCGGGCGCATGCCGAATGGTGACAGCCTGTCGCCGCTGTTGTTCACGGTGCCGACCCGGTTGACGGCGGCCACGCCGGGGCTGCTGGAGCTGGCGGCCGCGTGTTTGCCGGATGGTACTGCGCGCACCGGCCATCTGATGGCGTTGGCGGAGCACATTTTTGGTGCGGTCCGGTATCAAAGCGGTGCAACCGATGTCGGCAGTTCGGCCGGCACCGCGCTGGCGCTGGGTCAGGGAGTGTGTCAGGATCATGCGCATATATTTCTTGCCTGTTGCCATGCCCATGGGATCCCGGCGCGCTATGTGTCGGGCTATATCGATCCGGAAACCAGCGACCACGCCGCCAGCCATGCCTGGGTCGATGCCTGGGTGGTGGACAAGGACTATACTGGTTGGATCAGCATCGATGTGACCCATGCGCGGCTGATGACAGATGCCTATTGCCGGCTGGCGGTGGGCCGCGATTATGACTCGGCGGCACCGCTGCGCGGTGTGCGCCGGGGCGGCGGCGCTGAGTCGCTGAACGTGGACGTGCAGATCGTGCCGCAGTAGAATCCAGCCTTTCTCAAAAAAAAGAAGCAGCGATGACTTATTGTGTGGGTATGCGCCTGGATGCCGGGCTGGTGTTTATGTCAGATTCACGGACCAATGCTGGCGTTGATCAGGTGGGTACGTTCCGGAAGATGAGTGTGTTCGAGATTCCGGGCGAACGCATGATGGTCATGATGACTGCTGGTAATTTGTCGATTTCACAGTCGATCCGTCAACTGGTCGCCGAACGCGTCGGCAGCGATGGTGCCAGTATCTGGAATGCTCCGAATATGTATGAAGCGGCGCGTATCCTGGGGGATGCCGTGCGCACCGTGCATGAGCGCGAGGCCAAGGCACTGGCGGAATTCGGCATCGAATTCAATGTGAGCATTATCTTTGGTGGCCAGATCAAGGGTGAGCGCTGCCGCCTGTTCCAGATCTATTCCGCCGGTAATTTCATTGAGTCGCACAATGAGAGCACCTACTTCCAGATCGGCGAAGCCAAATATGGCAAGCCGATTATCGACCGCGTGGTATCGCCCGCGACTTCCCTCGACGAAGCCGCCAAATGTGCGCTGATTTCGATGGATTCCACGCTGCGCTCGAATGTGTCGGTCGGCCTGCCGCTGGACCTGCTGGTCTATGAAACGGATAGCCTGGCGGTGACCCGCTTTGTCACGATTGACGAGCGCAACCAGTATTTCCAGATGATACGCAATAGCTGGGGCCAGCAATTGAAGCGGGTGTTTGAAGGGCTCGATGATCCGGTCTGGAATGCCGCACCCGAGACCACCAGCAATGTGCTGTCGTCCGCCAGCGCCGGCAGCAAGCCGGTCCGGGTGGCGCCACCCGGACCGGCTTGCTGCCGGCGCTGGCGGACGACAGCACATTGCT
>JBGSBQ010000245.1:0-5928 GCA_041730475.1 Sphingomonadaceae bacterium | reverse complement strand
TGCGCTTGCACCCCAAGACAAGACCTGGGGTCAGACGGGGACGCCGAGTCCCGCCGGGTCTGACCCCGGCTTTGCGTCGGTGGGGTTTGCCCGCCGATCGGCGCCGTAACTTAGCGGCATTATGGTCTGTCGCCGATTTTTATTTGCGGCCGCGCGGTGGGGCAGCAGGACGGGCGGGTTTCTTGACCTTGATGGTGTCGAGGATAGAGGCGCGCGGTTTGGTGTCGAGCGACTGACGCGCCGTCAGCGAACCGGTCAGGGCGTTGGCGCGCGGGCCACTCGGGGCTTGCGCGGCGATGCCACTCTTGCCTTTGACCACCGGTGGCGGCGCGGACGGGGCGGCACGGCGGCCATCGCCGGCCGGCTTGCCGCTGGCTTCACCCGCCGACCACGACGGGATCAGGTGCTTGTCGCCATTACCGATCAGGTCGCCACGTCCCATGGCGATCAGCGCTTCGCGCAAAATCGGCCAGTTTTCCGGGTCCTGATAGCGCAGGAAGGCCTTGTGGGTGCGGCGGATCTTGCCGCTGCGCGCCGTTTCGACGATCTCGGACTCTTGCGTCACCTTGCGCAGCGGGTTCTTGCGCGTGTGGTACATCGTGGTCGCCATCGCCATCGGGGTCGGCATGAAGGTTTGCACCTGGTCGAGCTTGAAGTTGTTTTTCTTCAGCCACAGCGCCAGGTTCAGCATGTCGAGGTCAGTCGTGCCCGGGTGGGCGGCGATGAAGTACGGGATCAAATACTGTTTCTTGCCCGCTTCCAGCGAGAAGCGGTCAAACATTTCCTTGAACTCGTCATAGGCGCCGATGCCCGGCTTCATCATCTTCGACAGCGTGTTCTCTTCGGTATGCTCGGGCGCGATCTTCAGCAGGCCGCCGACGTGGTGCGTCACCAGTTCTTTGACATACTCGGGCGAACGCACAGCCAGGTCATAGCGCAGGCCGGAGCTGATCAGAATCTTCTTCACGCCCGGAATCGCCCGTGCCTTGCGGTACAGCGAGATCAACTTGCTATGGTCAGTGCCCAGATTGACGCAGATTGACGGTTACACGCACGACAGGCGGCGGCACGAGGTTTCGATTTCCTTGCTCTTGCACGCCAGCCGGTACATATTCGCAGTCGGGCCGCCGAGGTCGGAAATGGTACCGGTAAAGCCCTTGGTCTTGTCACGGATATGTTCAATTTCGCGCAGGATCGACGGCTCGGAACGGCTCTGGATGATGCGGCCCTCATGCTCGGTGATCGAGCAGAAGGTGCAGCCGCCGAAGCAGCCGCGCATGATGTTGACCGAGAACCGTATCATTTCCCACGCTGGAATCCGGGCCTTGCCATACGAGGGGTGCGGCGCGCGCGCATAGTTCATGTCATACACGCCATCCATCTCATCCATGGCAAGCGGCAGCGGTGGCGGATTCAGCCAGACATCGCGCTCACCGTGCGCCTGCACCATGGCGCGCGCATTGCCGGGATTCGATTCCAGATGGAACACGCGCGAAGCGTGCGCATACATCACCGGATCGGCGCTGACGGTTTCATAGGACGGCAAGCGCACCACGGTGCGATTGTGCTGCTCCTTGGCCATGGCCTGACGCTCTTCGCGGCTCATGATGCGGATCGGCTTGACGATGGGCTTGGGTTCGACCATGCCTTCATCATCACTGCCGGCGGCGCCATTTTCGGTGGCACAGGCGGTGGTGTTTTGCTGCACCATGGCGTACGGGTCTGGGTGCGCCTCGATCTTGCCCGGCACGTCAACCCGGGTCGAGTTGTGCACGCCCCAGTCCGCATCAGGCAACCAGCCCGGCGGCACCATGAAGGCAGTGCCGCGCAGGTCGCGGATGGTCTTGATGTCTTCGCCCGCGGCCATGCGGTGGGTCAGATCCACCAGCGCCCGCTCGGCATTACCGAAGATTAGCAAATCAGCCTTGGAATCGGTCAGCACCGAACGGCGCACCTTGTCAGACCAGTAGTCGTAGTGGGCGATACGGCGCAGCGACGCTTCAATCGAACCGATGACGATCGGCGTGCCGGGGAACGCTTCGCGGGCGCGCTGCGCATACACGGTGACGGCGCGGTCGGGACGCTTGTTCGGCTCGCCGTTCGCGGTATACGCGTCGTCCGAGCGGATCTTGCGGTCGGCCGTGTAGCGATTCACCATCGAATCCATATTGCCGGCCGTGATGCCGTAGTACAGGCGCGGCTGGCCCAGCACGCGGAACGCGTCCGCACTTTGCCAATCCGGCTGGCTGATGATACCGACGCGGAAGCCTTGCGCCTCCAGCAGCCGACCCACCAGCGCCATGCCGAAGCTGGGGTGGTCGATGTAGGCGTCACCGGTAATCAGGATGACGTCGCACTGATCCCAGCCCAGGGCCTCCATTTCGGCGCGGGACATGGGAAGGAAGGGCGCGACAGCAGCGCGCGCAGACCGCTTGGGAACGGTCGCAAATAAATTGGTAGGGGAGCTCATATCGGACGGCATTGTACCGGAAATGCAAGGCCTTCGCTCACAGCCTGCTCTTTTTTTGAGCAATTATTTTTGGAAAATCTTTTATTTTTCAATAACTTGTGGAACAACGGTCAGTATTGTCCACAGAGCAAACATGTCAGACTACCATTGCTTTGGCGCGCAACGTGGCCATAATGAAAACAGCATTCCTTCACCCCTAGAAAGGAGAGCACCATGCGACGACGTTTGTATTTCATGCTGCCATCGCTGTCCAGCACCCGCACCATGCTGGATGAATTGCTGCTGGCCCGGATCGAAGTCAGCCATGTACGTTTCATGGCGCGTGAGGGCGCGCTGCCGTCCGACCTGCCCGGCGCCGGCGTCTTGCAGCGGACCGATGTGGTGCACGGCGTACAGCTGGGCGTCGTGATCGGCGCCATTGCCGGGCTATGTGCGGGGATAGCGCTGGCCATGTTTCCGCTGGATGGATTCGAGCTGCGCGGCATCGCCATCGTCTTGGCAACGCTGGGCGGCGCCCTGTTTGGCGGCTGGGCCTCGGGCATGAATGCGGCGGCCGTGCCGAACAGCCGCTTGCGCCAGTTTGCCAGCCGTATCGAGCAGGGACAGGTATTGATGATCGTGGACGTGCCCGCTGGGCGCGTGCTGGAAATCGAGCAGATGGTGGCGCGCCGCCATCCCGATATCAGCTTTGGCGGTAGTGAACCGCCGTTGCTGGCGTTTCCGTAACGCTGGCTGCCCGGGGCCGTCGCTGCCCCGGGCCCTGATTCAGATGCCCATGCTGGACAGAATATTGCCCAGCTCGCGCAAGGCCGGTTCCAGCGTCGGATGCTGGGCGGCGAACTTGGCCGAGATTTCCTGCGTCCGTTCGGCCAGGCCGTAGGTCGTGGTGGCGCTGGCGTCGGCATCGGCCGGCGCGCTGCGCTGCTCCAGCAGCTGCGTAATGTCGCCATTCAGCGTATGCAGCAATTCCAGCAATTCCTCATCGACTGGGCCGGCATCGGCCAGTTTGGTGTGCAGGGTTTTTAACGAAGCCTTCAGGTTGCTGTCCATGGTGGTATCCGGTGGTGTCAATCAGTGAACTGGGTGGCCAGATAAAGCTCTTCAACTCTCTTGCGCGCCCAGGGTGTCTTGCGCAAGAACTTCAGGCTGGACTTGATGCTCGGATCGCTGATGAAGCAATTGATATCGATCCGCAGTCCCAGCTGCTCCCAGCCGTAATGCGCCTGCAGGCGCGTGACGATGGCTTCCAGCGTAACGCCGTGGAGGTCTTGCTCACTCATAGTTCTATCTTACTCAAAAAAAGAAGCCAGACTCAATTCTTACATAATAACGGGAAGCACACGGCGATCAGCCGCCGCTATCTGCGATTGAGTCACATCAACTCATCAAAAAGATGCAAGGCTACAGTGAGACTCCTGGTCCATTCACGGAGTCCATCATGCAGCGCGCAGTCATCTGCAAAGGCGATCCCACATCGCATGGGGGCACGGTCCTGGAAGGGAACGAGCTGTTCACGATCGATGGCCGCCCCGTCGCCCAGTTGGGTCACATGACGTTCTGTCCCCTGTGCAAAGGCAAGTTCCCCATCATCGAAGGTCTCGACTTCCACACCTACGCAGGAATTGGGACCAGCGTGGATGGCATGCATGCCGCCTGCGGCGCCCAGCTGAAGGCAACCCAGACCAGAATGACGATAGATGATGCCGCAGGCAGCGCCGCATCAGCACCGTCGGCTGCAAGCGCAGCCAGCCCCCAAGCTAAAGACTGTGGCGTATCGTTCCGCGCCATCGATGAGCGCAGCGGACAAGCGGTGAGCGGGCTCGGTTACCGGATCGTCCTTCCCGGCGGCGGCACGCTACGCGGCAAAACCGATAGCGATGGATACACCGAACGTGTAACCGGGCAGGACCCAGCCACGGTAGAACTGTACTGGGACGCCGAACCCGGCGACGATGACGACGCTTGAATCATGGTGCCATGATGAGCAAAGAAGCCCCGGTCGCCACTGGCACCATGTCCACCAGCTTCCCCGTGACCACCGTGACAGTTGGCGCGCGGTGCAAGGTCTGCTACGAATTCGACACCCGCGCCAGCAGTGCTGAGCTGGCACTCCCGTATCTGGTTTCCATCGATGGCAAAGTACAGGAAACTGCTGGCGGCAAACCGAGCGCGCTACATGGCAAGAATCGCAAAATTACCCTGTCCGTTCCCGCAGGCAGCCGGGTCGCCCTGTATCTGAACAGTGATGTTCATCCCGACCATCGCCGCAACCCGGTGTATGCACTGCAAGTGGGGCAAAACGACGTGCTGGTCAAGGTA
The DNA here is from genome assembly GCA_041730475.1 of Sphingomonadaceae bacterium. Lineage (GTDB taxonomy): Bacteria > Pseudomonadota > Gammaproteobacteria > Burkholderiales > Burkholderiaceae_D > Rugamonas. Next base: position 1,139 of record JBGSBQ010000245.1, on the reverse strand, counting down.
GTAGAACGCAAGGGTCGCATCGGACATGTGCAGGCGACTGTCGGCACACCACAAACGAGGCAAGCCGAACAGGCGGGAGCAAGAGCCACCGATTGCTATGACGCGCAATTGACGGGCGATATCTGGATGCAGATTTCTCACCGCTACACGGTCGATGAAGTACCGGCCCGGCTCCCCCCGGACGTTCCTGCCGCAATCCAGGCTGCAGTCTGCTCGATTTACGCCGGCTTGCGTGCACCGCGGCTACAGGTGACCTTTCCGGCCAATGATTCCACGCCTGCACAAACGATCAATGTGGCATTCGCCGAAGCCGAGAATGCCCAGGCAAACACGACGCACTGCCCCTTGCTGAGCGAAGTGCTGCCGCGTACTCACCCGAGTGCGTTTGCCGCATTACTGACCGAGGCGCACAACGCAGGGGTGACCGAGATTTTAGTCACGTCGTGCTGGCGACCAATGCTGGGATCGATCATCCATCGTGCTGGTCTGGGCTTAGATGTGACTTACCTCGCTAATTCAAAACAACGAGTACGTTTAACCCGTGTAGGACTAACAGGTAAATCATCCCGACAAAGCGAAAATGTCAGCGAACTTGAGAAGAAACTCTACCTTGAATACGAAACTGCAAAGAATCAGAGTAAAAAAAATACAACTGGAAGCAAAAAAATAGTAGATGAAAAGAAGGACCATTGGAATATGGAACGCGACCAAAACGAACCTGAACTCTTAAAAATTATGCGGAAGGGATTATCTCATCACCCCTGCGTTAAACAAATATTTGATCCGTGGTACATGGCTGCAAGTGTAGCGGAACAAAAGATGTCCGCAAATGAACAAATTCGCCCCATTGAAAAACTCCACGCAGATCATATGCATCTCACGATAAGCGAGCCTCAAATTTTATGAACACTAAAAAATTCAATAAAGCGTGGGCCCATGCGCTGTGCTTAATAGCATTTCAAAATGCATGCACCGCTGCCACACATGCTGGAAGATCGCATGTATGGCTGGAGCGCCCATGGGAGATCAAATATGTATTTTTCGTTGACAGCAACGCGGACATGATCTGGCGAATCGGATATGCAAAAAAATATAATTTTTCCGACGAAAAGCTAGACCGAAAACATATCTACTTGGAT
>JBGSBQ010000244.1:0-5939 GCA_041730475.1 Sphingomonadaceae bacterium | reverse complement strand
TCCTGATTCGCGGTGGCGCTGTCGTTGGCACTGGCGCCGCCGCCATTTTGCGTGGTCGCCGTTTGCGCCTGGGCCAGACCACTAAATGCGAGAGCGATCGCCAGACTGATTAAAGTTCGTTTCATAGCTGTTCCCTACCTGTAGAGTTAATAAAAGTTCGCTTGCCAGAGGACCGATCTCCCGGCCTCTCCCCTATTGCAAAGGCGATGCCATGCGCCGCCACCAGCAGGGCAAGCTATTGATATCAAAGGACAAAGCAGCGTGCGTGTCAGTCTGGACGCCGCCCCAGCGTAGGCCATGCCGACGCTGGCAGTAACACCCGTGTGACAGTACTTCCCCGGATGCCACCTTGCCCGGCCTCACGGCCACAGGGCGGCCACTAGTGTCACAAGCTTGAGCAGGCCACGTCCAACTAGCCCGGCTGGCTGCTGCGCGAGGCCGTGGACATGCCGTGTTTGGCCAGCAGCCGATACAGCGTCATTCGTGAGACACCGAGCTCGCGCGCGGCCAGCGTAATGTTGCGGCCGGCTTTCAGCAGGCAGGCATCGATGGCGTCGCGTTCGGCACGGATGCGGGCATCGTCCAGCGGTGCGCTGTCGGGCACGGTGCGCTGGCTGTCCAGCCCCAGATCAGCCGGCACGATCAGCCGCCCTTCCGCCATCACCATGGCGCGCCGCACCTTGTTGACCAGCTCGCGTACATTGCCGGGCCAGTCGTAGTCGCGGATCGCCTGCAAGGCCTTGCCGCTAAAGCCACGCAGCTGCGGTGCGCGCTCATGGCGGAAGGCGTCGAAGAAGTATTCGGCCAGCGGCACCAGATCCTCGCGGCGCGCCCGCAGGGGCGGCATGTCCAGCGCCAGCACATTTAGCCGGTAATACAGATCCTCGCGAAACGTCCCCCGCGCCACCGCTTGCTGCAGGTTTACGTGCGAGGCGGCGATGACCCGCACATCGACGGCGATGCTGCGCGTGCCGCCCAGCCGGTAGATGGTTTTCTCCTGCAGGAAGCGCAGCAGGTTGGCCTGCAACTCCATCGGCAGGTCACCGATCTCATCGAGAAAGATAGAGCCGCCCTGCGCAGTCTCGATCATGCCGCGCTTCTCGCGTGCCGCACCGGTAAAGGCGCCGCGCTCATAGCCAAACAGTTCGGACTGGATCAGGCTGGCCGCTATCGCGCCGCAATTGATCGGCACGAAGGGGCCGTGCTGGCGCCGCGAATGGGCGTGCACAGCCTTGGCTGCCAGCTCCTTGCCGCTGCCGCTTTCCCCCCAGATCAGCACCGGCGCCGTAGCCGCCGCGACCTTGGCGATCTGGCGCCGCAATTTGACGATGGCCGCGCTATGACCGGTCAGCGAGGTGTCGGCATCGCGCGCCGCCCCCGGCACGGCGCTAGCGCCGCGCCGCAGCGCCGCCAGACCGAGCGCATGCCCCACCGTATGGCGCAGCCGCACCGCATCGACCGGCCACGTATGGTAGTCACAGCAATGATCGTGCACCAGCTGGCGGCACGCAGGCTGCGTCAGCGCGCTGGCGGCGCACACGGCGATCCAGTGCACCTGCCAGTGCTCATGCAGGAATCCATCAATCAGCGCGTAAGTCGCATCGCTGGCGGCCTCGTGGTGGGCGGCATCGACCAGCAGCAAGCCAACCGGCACCGGCCGCGCCTGCAGCTGGCGGCGCGCCTCCGCCAGCGTCGCCGCATGGCAGACTTCCCAGCCTTCGTTCAGCGGGCCGATCTGGTCGAGCACGGTACGATTGCCGACCGCTACACATAACAGAGTTTTCATGGCTTATCTGACAAGCTTGCCGCAAAAACGTTCCCGCTGGCGGTCCTGAATTGCTTGCCCGGCCGGGCCCGCCCAGATAGAATGCTGGCGCGGATTTTTTGACTAGCTAAATGCCAGCCTGTCAATAGTGAAAATAATGAAATAACAATAACGAGACGGGATACAGGAATATGAGCAATTACCAATTGACGGCATCAGCGCTGCCGAGCTGGAAACAGCGCACGGCGCTGCGCGTGCTGGGCCTGTTCGGCTGGCGCATCCTGTTCAAGCCGCTGCCCGGTCCGCGCGGCATCTGCGTGATTTATCCGCACACCTCGAACTGGGACTTCCCCATCGGCCTGCTGGGCAAATGGGCGATGGGTCTGCCGTTCCGCTGGCTGGGCAAGGATTCGCTATTCAAGATCCCCTTGCTGGGGCGCTGGTTCCGCTGGATGGGCGGCGACCCGGTCGAGCGCGGCACACCGAGCGGCACCATCAAGTTGCAGGCTGCGCGCATGAACGCGGCCGAGTGGTACTGGGTCGGCATCACGCCGGAAGGCACGCGCAGCTACCGCCCCACGTGGAAGAGCGGCTTCTACCATCTGGCGCTGGAAGCCAAAGTGCCGCTGTGCCTGGTCTACATCGATTATCCGAACAAGACGCTGGGTCTGGTCGACCATGTGGTCCTGACGGGCGACCAGTCACACGACATGGCCGCCATTGCGGCCGGTTTTGAAGGCCATCTGGGCCTGCGTCCGCAGCACGCTGCCCCGATCGTGCTGTCAGAACGCCGCACCGAAAAACGCGACTGAGTCCGGACTCAGGCGCTGGCGACCAGCAGCAGGCCAGTCGCCGCAATCGCTGCGCCGGACAGTTTGACCATCAGCGCCGGGCTGACCTTGGCGGCTGCCCGGCCAGCCGCAATCAGCATGGCACTCGCCAGCAGCAGGCCGAAGGCGCTGGCCGCCTGCGGCAGTTCATGGCCGTGCGCATTGCCATGCAGGACAGCGAAGGCTGCCACCATTAGCATGCCTGCGCCAGCCGGCAGGCGCGCTGCCACCGCAATCAACACACCCAGCACCGCCACCGTCAGCGCGATCCCCGTTTCCAGTCCCGGGATCACCAGCCCTGCAACGCCGCTCAGCACCCCGAACAGCATCGCCGCGAGGAAGGCCAGCGGCAGCGCGCTGCCCTGCTTCTGGCGTGCGCTCCAGATACCGACGGCCAGCATGGCCAGCAAGTGATCAAGGCCGGTAAACGGATGGGCAAAGCCATCAAAGAAGCCGTGCGTATGGGCGCCACCGGCTTGCGGGTGCGCCAGTGCCAGCGCAGGTACGGCGGCCAGTGCCAGCGCCAGAGTGGTGGATTTCAGTGTCGTCATGCTACTTCCTTTGCCAATTGAGGGGTCTGGCCCAGCAGGCCCTGTTCGCGGATAAAATCGATCACCGCGCTGACGCCGTCGCCGCTGCGCAGATTGGTGAAGATGAAGGGACGGCTGCCGCGCTGCTGCTTGGCGTCGCGCGCCATCACATCCAGGTCGGCGCCCACGTGCGGCGCCAGGTCCGTCTTGTTGATGATTAGCAGATCCGAGCGGGTGATGCCGGGACCGCCCTTGCGTGGAATTTTTTCGCCGCCCGCCACGTCGATCACGTAGATGGTCAGGTCCGACAGTTCGGGGCTGAAGGTGGCGGCCAGATTGTCGCCGCCCGATTCGACCAGAATCAGGTCCAGATTCGGGAAGTCGGCCTGCATGCGCGCAATCGCTTCAAGGTTGATCGACGCATCTTCGCGGATTGCCGTGTGCGGACAACCGCCAGTCTCCACCCCCATCAGACGCTCGGCCGGCAGAGCATCGGCGCGCAGCAATATCTCCATGTCCTCCTTGGTGTAGATATCGTTGGTGATAACGGCCATGTCGTAGCGCTCGCGCATGCCCTTGCACAGCATTTCGCACAGCGCCGTCTTGCCGGAGCCGACCGGGCCGCCGATGCCGACGCGCAGCGGGTTGGAGGTAATGGGATTCATGATGTCTCTTTTCAAATTTAAGATCGGTAAAGGCGGCTGTACTGGACTTCGTGCTGCATCGACAACAGCGACAATCCGGGCGCCCAGTTGCACATCTCCATATCGGCCACGCTTTGCGCATAGCGCGCCGCCGCTTCCAGCTCGGGGCGCAGCGACAGCAGCATGCGCTGTCCGGCCACCTGCCCCAACGGCACCGATTTGACGCACACCAGCACCTGGTTTTCAGCCCACGCAAACAGCATCGCCAGCAGCGCGGCATCGTGCGGAATCTCGAGCGCGGCCACCGCACAGGCGAACGCCGTCGGCAGCGCCACTTCGGGCTGCGCCTGCAGGTGCGCCAGCGTGACGGCATCGACGATGCCCAGTTCGGCGATCAGCTTGGTCAGCGAGAAGCCCATCTGGATGCTCTCGGCGCGGAATTCGGCCGTATCGCGCGAGGCGATGAATCGTTCGCTCCACTCGGTGACGGCAGCGAGGTCGTGGCGCGTATACGCCTGCATCAGGCGCCAGCACAACGGCGCTTCCCATTGCGCCACCACTTCGTGCAGGTGGCGCAAGATCCACACGCGGGCCGTGACGGCGTCGCGCACCATGCCGTTTTCCAGCGCTGCTTCCAGCCCTTGAGAATAGCTATAGGCGCCGATCGGCAGCGCCGGGCTGGCGAATTGCAGGAGATTGAGCAGGGCTGCAGCTTGCATCGATGGCGTGACCTCAGACGGCGTCGCCGGGACGGTGAATTTTCTGGCGCAGCGGGATCGGCGCCAGCGGGCCGCCGTCGTGGTGATGGCCGTGGCCACCGCCGTAGGCGCCCGACTCCGGCTCAAACGCGGCGCGCTGTTCGACCACGGTCGCCCCCAGCCCGGCCAGCATTTCCTTCAGCACCGCATCGGCGCGGATACGCAGGAAGCCGTCGCCGACCTGTGCCTGCGTGTGGCGGTTCCCCAGATGGAAGGCGCAGCGCAGCAGCGTGTGCGCGTCGGCGCAGGTGATGTGATACACCGGCTCCGGCGCCGCCACCACGCGGATCACGCGCTGGTCCTCGCCGGTCAGCAGGTCGCCGTCGCGCAGCACCGTGCCGCGCACCGTGAACACCGCCACCTCTTCGCCCGTGTCAAGCGTGGCGCGCAAGCGGCATTTCTCGCGTAATTCATAAGGCAGTACCAGTTGCGCCGCAATCGCGTCCGCCACCGCTACCTTGGTATGTAAAGTCAACATCATTTCTCCAGCTCAGAACAGGAAGTAGCGCTGCGCCATCGGCAGCACGGCGGCCGGTTCGCACACCAGCAGTTCGCCGTCGGCGCGCACTTCATAGGTTTCAGGATCGACTTCCATGCGCGGCGTAGCGCCGTTATGGATCATGTCGGCCTTGCGCAAGCTGCGCATATTCTTAGCCACGATCAGGGTCTTGCTCAGCCCCAGTTGCTGGCCGATACCGGCGTCATACGCAGCCTGCGAGACAAAGGTGAACGACTTTTTCAGGCCGCCACCAAAGGCCCCGAACATCATCCGGTAATGCACCGGCTGCGGCGTCGGGATCGACGCGTTCGGATCGCCCATCTGCGCCGCCGCGATCATGCCGCCTTTTAAAATGGTCGACGGCTTGACGCCGAAGAAGGCCGGCTTCCACAGCACCAGGTCGGCGATCTTGCCCACCTCCAGCGAACCCACCGCGTGGGCGATGCCGTGCGTGATGGCCGGGTTGATGGTGTACTTGGCGATGTAGCGCTTGACGCGGAAATTGTCGTTGCGGCTGGAATCGGGCGCCAGCGGGCCGCGCTGCACCTTCATCTTGTGCGCGGTCTGCCAGGTACGCATGATGACTTCGCCGACCCGGCCCATGGCCTGCGAGTCGGACGACATCATCGAGATCGCGCCGATGTCGTGCAGGATGTCCTCGGCGGCGATGGTCTCGCGCCGGATACGCGATTCGGCGAAGGCTACATCTTCGGCTATCCCGGCATCGAGGTGATGGCACACCATCAGCATGTCGAGGTGTTCGTCCAGCGTGTTGACGGTGTAAGGCCGGGTCGGATTGGTCGACGACGGCAGCACATTGCCCTGTCCTACCGCGGCGATGATGTCCGGCGCATGGCCGCCGCCCGCGCCTTCGGTATGGAAGGTGTGGATGGTGCGGTCCTTGAACGCGGCC
>JBGSBQ010000243.1:0-5951 GCA_041730475.1 Sphingomonadaceae bacterium | reverse complement strand
CGTAGTGCAGGAAGCGGCGCATCTTGTCGGCGCCAAAGCTCTTCTTCATCACCATCAGCGCGGAGTATTCGGCCAGTGTTTCGCTCAGTACGGTGGCGCCGCGCGTATCGCCGCCGATCAGCTGATGGCCCCACCACTGGTGCGCCACTTCATGCGCCGTGATGTAGAACGGATAGTCGAGGTCTTTCGGGTTCTTGTCGTTGACGCGGGCGATGAAGCCCATGCTTTCCGAATACGGGATGGTGTTCGGATAGGCTTGCGCGAAGTCGCCGTAACGGGGGAACTCGACGATGCGCAGCACCTTGTGCTGGTACGGGCCGAATTGCTTGCTGTAGTAATCGAGCGATTCCTTGATGCCCTTGTTCATGCGGTCAAGATTGAACTCGTGGCCGGGGTGGTAGTACAGCTCGATCGTCACGTCCTGCCACCAGTCGCGCTTGACGAGGTAGCGCGCCGACTGGAAGGCGTAGAAGTTGACGATGGGCTGCTCCATCTTGTAATGGAAATAGTGGCGGCCCTGTTGCTTCCAGTCCTGCTCCAGCGTGCCGGGGGCAATCGCGATCTGGTCGGCACTGGTGCTGACGACGGCATCAAAGGTGATCCAGTCGGCATCATTGCTGATCGTGTTCGTGCTCAGGCCGGCGGCATCGGTGCGCGGCCGCATGCGCTCCTGCGGCGGCAGGCTGTGTTTCTTGCGGTCGCGTGCATCGCTCAGTTCCAGATGGCGCTGGTAGCCCACATGGGGCAGCACGCTGTTGTTGAAGAAGGTGCCGTTGCCGACCACAGGCGTGTCCTGACCCAGGCCGAAGAATCCTTTGGGCGCGAATTCCAGTTCAAATTCCAGCGGCAGTTGTGCGCCCGGCGCGAGTGGCTGGCTCAGCCTGTAGCTGTAGAAGCCCAGCTTGCTATCGCTGAAGGTGGTGTGCGCTGGCTGACCGAACTGCAAGCGGCGGATGGTGGCTTGCGGGTCCTGATGGATCAGCACGTCCCGGATCGGCGTCGTGCTTTTGTTCAGCAGCAGGTAGCGGCCTTTGACCAGTAGCCGGCGTTGCTCCGGCAGGATGTCGACCTGCAGTTTGACGTCGGTAATCCGCGGCTGCGGCACGGCAGCGAATTTCTGGTACTGGCGCTCGTAATCGGCGCGTTCCTGTTCCTTGTCCCAGCCACTTTGGTAATGGTTGACGATGTCGAGGTTATAGAACAGCACGCCACCGGCGCTGACGAAGATCAGCAGGCCCAGTGCCGCCGTGCGCAGCACGGGCAGCGTCAGCGCGTGGCGCGCCAGTGCCCAGCGCTGGCGCCGTTCGCCGTTCGTGCCGCGCGCCCAGAACAGCAGCGACAGCACCACCAGCAGCAGCGCTGCGCCGCTCCAGTAGGCCAGCAGCCAGTAGCCGCGCGCCAGATGGTGGCCGTAGCCATTCATGGCCGAATACACGATGGGCGGGATGTCGCCATACACCAGCAGCGGATGTTCGAAGCCCATGGCGCTGGCCGTCAGCGTGACCAGGTAGTACAACATCATCGCGAAGTAGGCCAGGTATTTCTGGTTGATCAGCACTTGCACGGCGATCGCCAGCACCGCCGTCAGTGCCCACAGCGGCAGCTGCATCAGGAACAGCTGGCGCAGATACAGGCCGGGCTCCAGCACGAAGTAGCCGTTGACGATCTGGATCGACATCCCGCACAGCATGACGACCAGCAGCAGCAGCGCTTGCAGGCCGATCAGCGCCAACAGCTTGGACAGCAGCGGCAGCCAGCTCGGGATCGGCAGCGCATCGAGTATCTGCGCCATGCGCGACTCGCGTTCGCGCCACACCAGCTCGCCGGCGTAGAAGGTGGTGATGAGCAGCATGAACACGGCGAAGGTGTCCGAAATAATGCTCAGCACCAGATAGGTGACCGGGTAGGTGCGGGTGCCAAACATCTCGCCGATGTCGAGCGCGCTGACCAGCATCATCAGCACGCCGGCCAGCACGATGACGAGGAAGTAGATGTTCTTGGTGGTTTCACGCAGGTTGAGCCAGCTCATTTGCAGCAGCAGGCCGGCCAGATTGCGGCGCTGGAAGTCGGGTGCTTGCTGGGTGTTGCTGGCGGCGGCGCTGAGCGCGCGCGGTGCCTCGCCTTCCGGGCGCTTGCTGCTGGCGCCGCTGTCGCTGGTGGCGATGAAATGGAAGCGCCAGTAGCCCAGCAGCAGGCCGACCAGCGCGGTGCTGAACCAGATCACGCGGTTCAGCAGGTACACGCCTTCCGGCTGCACGGGGCGGGTGTTGCGTTCGATGATGGGCCAGTATTCGGTCAGGCGCGTGACGGCGGTGGTGCCGAAGGGGTCGATCAGTGCGGCCAGCGTCTTGTAATCGAGGTCGCGCGCCAGGCTCGGCGCAACGATGTAGCCGATCAGCATGACCACGCTGCTGATGTAGACCGGCAGCATGCGCCGCGTCAGCGCCGCCAGCATGAAGAACACGCTGCCGAAGATGAAGATATTGGGCAGAATCGTGTACAGATAGGGCGCCAGATAAGCCATCAGGCCGGGATGGCCGAGCCGCTCCGGATCGATGCCGGGAATGTAGCCGCCCAGCCAGGTGCCCAGCATGATGCTGGTGAAGATGATGGCCAGCGTCAGGTAAGCGCCCAGCAGGCGGCCGAACATATACTGGTGCTTGCGGATCGGCGCGCTGAAGAAGAAGTGGTGCATGTCATATTCGAAATCCTGCTGCACCGAGCGGCCCATCATGGCCGCGATGACGACCACGCCGAAGGAGCCGAGGATGCTGGTGGTGAACATCAGCGAGCGGGGCGAATTGATCAGCACATTGCCGAAGGTGATGGTGACGCCCTTGAAGACGCCGCCGGCGGCGGCCATCCACAGCAGCGACAGGATCAGGAACCCGAGGAAATACACCCAGGTGGACAGCAGCTTGAGCCGCTGGCGCGCTTCGAACATGGCGATCGCAAACATGGCCGGTCCTCAGGCGCAGGCCGGTGCGGCCTGATGGCGGCCGGTGATGGTGGCGAAATACACGTCTTCCAGGTCGCCGATGGCTTCCTCGAAACCGTCGCCCGGATCGTCGTCACTGTAGACGTGGATCAGCGTGCGTCCGGACAGCAGGCGCGACGAGATCACCGCATGGCGTTGCTGGAAGGTCGGCAGTTCGCGCTTGTCGATGAAGCGGGCCCAGATCTTGTCGCTGACGTCGTGGATCAGTTCCTGTGTGGCACCGCATAACAGCAAGTGGCCCTGGTTGATGATGGCCATGTTGGCGCACAGGTCGGCCACGTCGCTGACGATGTGGGTCGACAGGATCACGGTCTTGTCGTCGCCGATGTCGGACAGCAGGTTGTGGAAGCGCACCCGTTCCTGCGGGTCGAGGCCGGCCGTCGGTTCATCGACGATGATCAGTTTCGGATCGCCCAGCAGGGCTTGGGCAATGCCGAAGCGCTGCCGCATGCCGCCGGAAAAGCTGCCGAGGCGCTGGTGGCGCACCTCGAACAGATTGGTTTGCTGCAGCAGGCCGTCGACCACCTCGCGCCGCCGCGTCCGCTGTGACAAGCCCTTCAGCACGGCGAAATGGTCGAGCAGTTCGTAGGCCGTCACCTTGGGGTAGACACCGAAGTCCTGCGGCAGGTAGCCGAGCAGGCGGCGGATCTCATCTTTTTCGTCCAGCACGTCGAGCTCGCCGAAGAACACCGAACCGGAATCGCATTCCTGCAGCGTGGCCAGCGTGCGCATCAGCGTCGATTTGCCGGCGCCATTCGGGCCGAGCAAGCCGAACATTCCGCTCGGGATGTTCAGCGAGATATTGTCCAACGCAACGACACCGTTGCTATATGTCTTGGACAAGTTGCTGATACGCAATTCCATACTAACTCCTAGAAGATCGTGTTGCTGTGCCTGTTGGCGCGGTGTTTCTGCAAAGCCATGCACTTTTCACATGATGGCATTGTATTGAATTTGAGACAGACCAGGGGGGCGATTGCGACGGGCCGCAAATCCGGCCCACCAGAGTGCGCAAACCCGGCCCTGGGACGTAGCCAGCCGCGCGCGGAGGTGGGCGCAAGCTTGTCAATTGCGAAACAATACTTGTTCGCGGTCAAACCACCAACGGCATACGGCCAGCAGGGCGCCGGCCGTGATTGTACTGGACAGCAAGATGACGGACAGCATGCGGTAATCGAGCGTTCCCTTGACCAGTTCCTTCATCGCCAGCGACACATTGGTCAGCGGCACCATGGCCCAGATCCAGTCCAGTTCCACGCCCGGCAGCAGCGCCACCATGGTCGGCAGAATGGTGATGATGATCAGCGGCGAGATCATGCCGGCCGCTTCCTTGTAGCTCTTGGCGTACACCGAGATCGACAGCAGCAGCGCGGCGAAAATGGCCGAGGTCGGCACCAGCATCAGCGCCACCATCGCCAGATCCAGCCCGCTGAGCGCACGCGCCATCTGGGCCACATCGCCGGGGATGGCGGCGGCGAAGAAGAATAGCAGCGCCGCCAGGCTGGCTACCATCAGCAGGGCCGAGGTCAGGCCGACCGTGAACAGCATCAGGAACTTGGCCAGCACGACGGCGCTGCGCGGTAGCGGCGCCAGCAGCAGGGTTTCCAGCGTGCCCCGTTCCTTTTCGCCGGCGCCGGTGTCGATCGCCGGGTACATGGCCGCCATCACGCACACCATCAGCAGGATGTAGGGCAGGAAGCCACCGACCACGGCGCCCATCTGTTCGCGCTTGTCGGCCGTCGAATGGTCTTGCACGGTGATCGGGTCGAGCGCGTAGCGCAGCTGCTGCTGGTTCAGTTTCAGCGCCGACAGCGCCTGTTCGCGCAGCACCCGGTTGTGCGCGGCCACCACCGCCATCACGCGCTTGCGGGTGATGTCGACCGTGACGGCACTGTTGTAATGCAGCGCGAGCGTGCCTTGCTGGTGCTGCGCCAGACTGGTCTCGAAACCGGGTGGTATCACCAGCGCAAACTTGATGCGCTCATCGGCGATGGCTTGCTTGATCGCCGTGGCATCGGGCAGGGTGACTTCGCGGAAGCTTTTCTCGGCGGCGAAGCTGGCGGCCAGTTGCGGCGCATATTCCTTGCCGAACAGCGCGTAGCTCATGTCGGCCTGGCTGGCGTTGCGGAACATGGTCGAGGACACATAACCAAAGCCGCAAAAGATCAGCGGCATCGCGAACACGGGGATGAAGACGGTGAAGATGAAGGTGCGGCGATCGCGTATCAGCTCCAGCAATTCCTTCCGATAGATGGTCCACATATCAGGCCTCCTGGCGGATCACGCCGACAAACGCATCGTACAGGTCGGCACTGCCGCCCAGCTGGCGCAGCTGGTCTATGCTGCCGTGGAAAGCGGTGTGGCCGTGGTTGATGATGCAGACCCGGTCGCACAGTTTTTCCACTTCGTGCAAGTGGTGGGTGGAAAAGATCAGCGGCACGCCGAGGGCCTTGTAGCTGGCAATGAAGTCGAGCAGGATTTTGGCCGACATGACGTCCAGCCCGGTAGTAGGCTCATCGAGGATGATGACGCGCGGTTCGTGCACCACGGTGCGGGCGATCGCGCATTTCTGTTTCATGCCGGTGGACAGCGTGTCGGCGCGTTTGTGGCTGAACTCGTGCATTTGCAGCAGCTCGAACAGGGCATCGCAGCGCTGCTGCAAGCGGGCCTCGTCCATGCCGTGCAGGCGGCCAAAATATTCGATGTTTTCGCGCGCCGTCAGGCGGCCGTACAGGCCGGTGGAGCCGGACAGGAAGCCGATCTGGCGGCGTGCCGCCAGCGGATCGCGCAACAGGTCAACTCCGTAGGCCAGCACTTGCCCGGCATCGGCTTTGAGTGCCGTCGACAGCAGCCGCAAGGTGGTGGTTTTGCCGGCGCCGTTGGGGCCGAGCAGACCCAGTACTTCGCCCGGTGCGCAGCGGAAGCTGACATCGTGCACCGCATGGAACCAGCC
>JBGSBQ010000242.1:0-5958 GCA_041730475.1 Sphingomonadaceae bacterium | reverse complement strand
CACGTCGTGCGTCCTGCGCCGCGTACTGCGCGCGCGCTTCGTTGCCCGCGTGCTGCACCAGCCAACGCTGCACGCCAATGCGCTCGACCGCGGTCGCAAACGATTCGTTGAACATCGTGTCGTCACCGGCATACGCGACCTGGTGCGACAGTTCGTGGAACACCATGCGCGCCAGTTCGGCATCGGAATAGTTGATGAAGGTCGACAGCAAAGGATCACTGAACCAGCCCAGCGTCGAATACGCGGGCACGCCGCCGACCTGCACATCATTGCCTTCGGTGCGCAGTTCGCTGGCGTAGGCTTGCGCATCGTCCTTGCTGTAATAGCCGCGGTAGCTGACACAGCCGGCAATCGGGAAGCACCACTGGATCGGCCGCAGCGACAGCTCCGGCGTGGCCACCACATTCCACAACACGAAGGGGCGGCTCAGCGCGGCGTAATTCTTGTAGCTGGCGTTATCGGGCAGGCCCAGCTCGCGCACCGCAAAGCGCCGGATCAGCAGCGCTTTTTCGAGGCGGGCCTTGAGTTGCGGGTCGGTGCTGGGATCACCCAGCCAATCGTCAATCGGACGGGCGTCCGACCACAGCGCATACTGGCCTTGCGCAGCCTGCATGTAGTACTTCAGCTGGGCGCACCCGGCCAGCAGCAGCGCGACCCCGCCCGCCGCCAGCCAGTACCTGGCGCGTACCACTAGACGGACTAGATGGCGCATAGATGACCTTCACGCGGCGACCCTTTCGACCTGTACGAGTGTATCGTAAAACGTCGGTGCGCGGCCCATATCGGTCAAGCGCTGGCTGGTGACTTCATTGGCATTCTTGCCGTCCGTCGCCAGCTTCTTCCACCACACCGACAGTCCCACCACCAGCCCGGCGCGCGCCTTGTCGGTGACGCGCGCCTTGGCCACGAAGGAGCCGCGGTCATTGAAGATGCGCACCATCTCACCGTGCACGATCTGGCGTGCGGCAGCGTCGTCCGGGTGGATGTCGAGGTGCGGTTCGCCTTCGGCGCCGCGCAAGCTCTTCACGTTGACAAAGCTTGAGTTGAGGAAGTTGCGGGCCGGCGGCGAAATCATCGCCAGCGGGTAGCGCGCGGCCAGTTCCGGATTGCTGGCCACCGATTCGTACGGTGCGATATATGTGGGCAGCGGATCGAGGCCGTCGGCCTGCATGGCAGCCGAATAGAACTCGCATTTGCCGGACGGCGTGTGGAAGCCACCCTCGGCAAACGGCGCCGCGGGCATATTCAGCTTTTGCCAGCCCTTCTGCTTCAATGCATCCCAGTCGAAGCCGACTGCCCGCACGTCCTGCGCATTGAACGCTTGTGCGGCCAGCTGGTCATCCGTTTCCTGGAAACAGGGGTCAGTAAAGCCCATGCGCGCCGCCAGCAGCCGGAAGATCTCGGTATTCGCCTTGGCTTCGCCCATCGGCGCAATCGCCGCGTTGTTGGCCATCATGTACAGATGGCCGTAGGACGTATGGGTATCAACGTGTTCCAGCTGGGTAGTGGCGGGCAGCACGATGTCGGCATAGTCGACGGTATCGGTCTGGAAGTGTTCCAGCACCACCGTGAACAGGTCTTCGCGCGCAAAGCCGGCCGCCACCTTGGGCGAATCGGGCGCGATCGCCACCGGGTTGGCGTTGTAGACGATGACGGCTTCTACCTCGGGGCCAAATTCAGCCGAGCTGGCACGCAGCAAATCATCGCCGATGGTGCTCATGTTGATGGTGCGCGGCACCCGCTGCAGCAGATCCGGCCGTTGCAGCTTGGCCTTGTTGGTCGGGAAGGAACCGCTGGACGACAGTTGCACGCCACCGGCCGCATGGCGCCAGGCGCCCACCAGTGCCGGCAGGCAGGCGATATTGCGCACCGCCATGCCGCCACCGCGCACCCGCTGGACCCCGTAGTTGGTGCGGATCGCGACCGGCTCGCCGGCGCGCGCGGTCTGGCCATACAGGCGTGCCAGACCGGTCACTTCCTCGGCCGTGATGCCGCAGGTGCTGGCGGTACGCTCCGGGGTCCACTCGGCCGCGCGCTGTTTCAGTGCCTCGAAGCCCAGCGTGTAGCGGGCGATGTAATCATGGTCCAGCAAGTCTTCCGCGATCAGCACATGCATCAGGCCCAGCGCCAGTGCGGCATCGGTACCGGGTAGCAGCGCGATATGCTGGTGGCATTTCTCGGCCGTCAGCGAGCGATAAGGGTCGATCGCGATCAGCTTGGCGCCGCGCCGCTTGGCTTCCTGGGCCCGGGTCCAGAAATGCAAGTTGGAGGCAATCGGATTACCGCCCCAGATAATCAGCAGCTTGCTGTTCTGGAACTGCTCCATGTCGGTGCCGATCGAGGCCCCCACCGTGTACTTATAGCCAGTAAAACCGGCATTAGCGCAGATGGTGCGGTCCAGCAGCGACGCGCCCAGCTGGTGGAAGAAGCGCGACGCCATCGATTCGCCCTGCACCAGCCCCATGGTGCCGCAATAGCTGTAGGGCAGGATCGCTTCCGGGTCGCGCGCCGCGATGGCGCCGAGACGATCGGCGATAGTGTCCAGTGCCTCAGTCCAGCTGATCTGCTCAAACTTACCCTCGCCCTTTTTGCCGATGCGACGCAGCGGATGCAGCAGGCGTTCCGGATGGTAGGTGCGCTCGGTATAGCGCGCTACCTTGGTGCACAGAACCCCGGCCGTGGTCGGGTGCTCGGGGTCGCCCTTGACCTCGGTGGCAACGCCATCCTGTACGGTCACCAGCAAGGCGCAAGTATCGGGGCAATCGTGCGGGCAGACGGCCCGAACCTGTGTGGTAGTCATGTCAGTCATCCAAAAAGCGTACACTAAAACCCGTATCGTAAACGATTCGCGGCCGCCCCATGCAGTGAACCGGCAGTCCGCAGCATCGACTGGATTTCCAGTTCAGACAAGGGCTACAATGCCTGCTGATCGACAGCGCTCGAACCAGATATGGAGAAGCAGATGAACTTAGTAGATCCGATCATTGCATTCCAACCCGAATTGCAGCAGATCCGGCGCGACCTGCACGCCCACCCAGAGTTGTGCTACGAAGAACGGCGCACCTCGGACGTGGTGGCGGACAAGCTATCCGAGTGGGGCATCCCCGTGATCCGGGGCATGGGCCTGACCGGCGTGGTGGGCATCCTCAAGCATGGCAACTCCGGGCGCGCCATTGGCCTGCGCGCCGACATGGATGCGCTGCCCATGCAGGAAGTCAATACTTTCGCCCATGCTTCGCGCCACCCCGGCAAGATGCACGCCTGCGGCCATGACGGTCACACGGCGATGCTGCTGGGCGCAGCCCACCATCTGGCCAAGCACCGCAATTTCGATGGTACGGTCTACCTGATTTTCCAGCCGGCCGAAGAAGGCGGCGCCGGCGCCCGCCGCATGATAGAAGATGGCCTGTTCGAGCAATGTCCGATGGATGCGATTTACGGCATGCATAACTGGCCCGGCACGGCCACCGGCAGCATGAGCGTCACCGCCGGGCCGATGATGGCGTCCAGCAATGAATTCCATGTGAAGATCAAGGGCAAGGGCGCCCATGCAGCCCAGCCGCACAAGGGCACCGATCCGGTCATGGTCGCGGTGCAGATCGCACAGAGCTGGCAAACCATCATCACCCGCAACAAGAGCCCGCTCGATACGGCAGTGCTATCGATTACGCAAATCCATGCCGGCAGCGCCACCAATGTGATTCCCGACGATGCCGAACTGCATGGCACGGTGCGCACCTTCACCACCGAGGTGCTGGACCTGATTGAAGCCCGCATGGGCGAGATCGCCCGCCACACAGGTGCCGCCTTCGATGCCGACGTCCAGTTTACGTTCAAGCGCAACTATCCGCCGCTGGTCAATCATGCGCGCGAAACGGCCTTCGCGGCCGCCGTCATGCGCGATGTGGTGGGCGCTGACAAGGTCGACGAACAGGTCGAGCCGACCATGGGCGCGGAGGACTTTGCTTTCTTCCTGCAACAGAAACCGGGTTGCTATGTCTTCATCGGCAATGGCGAGGGCGAACACCGCGACGGTGGTCACGGCCTCGGCCCTTGCGTGCTGCACAACGGTAGCTACGACTTCAACGACAACCTGCTGCCGATCGGCGCCAGCTTCTGGGTCCGGCTGGCTGAGATGAGCCTGCCGCAGGGCAGCAAGGCTTAACCGAGCTGATCCGGGGCGCTACCGACGCGCTGCCCCGGGTTCAGGCGCTCCAGTGCCAGCAGCGCGGCCGAATGATCGGCCTGCGGGTAGCTGTCAACGATGCTCTGGTAGCGCTCGGTCACCAGTTGAGTCACCGGCAAGGTGATGCCCGCCGCTTCCGCTGCAGCCAGGATATTCAGTTGATCCTTGATTTGGGTCTTGACCTGCCCGCCGGCGACAAAATTCCGCTCCAGCATGCGCTGGCCATGCACGTCCAGAATCTTACTTTCAGCAAAACCACCCCGGATCGCGGCGCGCACGGCGGCCGGATCGGCGCCGGCGGCCTGTGCCAGCAGCAGGGCTTCCGCCACGATGTTCAGCGTCGCACCGACGATCAGCTGGTTGCACAACTTGGACACCTGCCCACTACCCGCCGGACCGACCAGCGTCGGCCGCCCCATTGCCGTCAGCACGGGTGCGGCCTGGGCATAATCGTCGGCGCTGCCGCCGGCCATAATCGCCAGCGTGCCGGCCGCCGCGCCACCGACGCCGCCAGACACAGGCGCATCGATAAACCGCCGTCCCGCCGCGCTCAGTAGCGCGTGGAACGCTTGCGCTTCCGCCTGGCGGGTCGAACTCATATCGATCCACAAGGTATCGGCGCGCAACGCCGGCAGCGCATGCTGCAGTACCAGCCCCACCGTCGGGCCATCGGCCAGCATCGAGATCACCACATCCGCATCGCGTACCGCATCGCTCAGCGGCGCCACCGGGACGGCGCCGGCATCGGCCAGCGCGTCGGCCTTGGCCGGCGTGCGATTCCATGCCACGACGGGATAGCCAGCCGCACGCAAGCGGCGTACCATCGGGTCTCCCATCAAGCCTATACCAAGAAAGGCGATTCGCGCAGATAATTCGGTCAACTTCGTACTCCAGATTAGCGTATCAATAACAAAAATTTAGCTTCCTGAAATAATTATGGAAGCCCGGTACAATTTCGGTAGCCGTATACGGTTGATATACAGCATTTACTAGCAAGGATACTATGTTCACGAAAAAAATGATCGCGGCTGCAGCCGCGCTACTGGCAACGCAGGGGGCGTTTGCCGCGAATGATTTGATCGACTCGGTGTCGGTCGACTATGGCAGCGCTGCCAAGGTGCAAATGGTGCGCGTGGGCGTACAGAAGGACTGGGATGTGCGCTGGTTCCAATCGAATGGCACCAACCTGAGCGGCTACTGGGATGCCAGCGCCGGCTTCTGGCATCAGACGCAATACAAGAATCTCCCGGGGGCGAACAAGAACCTGTGGGATGTCGGCTTCACGCCTGTATTCCGCTTCCAGAATGACAGCAAAAAAGGGATTTACTACGAAGGCGGCATTGGTGTGCATATGCTGTCCGACCTGTACGACAACGATACCTATCGCCTGTCGACCCACTTCCAGTTTGGCGACCACGTGGGCATCGGCTACGTGTTCGACAATAACTGGGAAGTCGGCGCCAAGATCCAGCACTTCTCCAACGGTGGCTATAAAAAGCCGAATACCGGCGTGAATTACCTGGAAATCAAAGCGGCCTACCACTTCTAAACATTTCCAGTTTCAGGACGAAAAAAAACCCACCAGTATCAACTGGTGGGTTTTTTTATATTACTAGCCTGACGATAACCTACTTTCACACTGGTTGCAGCACTATCATCGGCGCAGAGTTGTTTCACGGTCCTGTTCGGGATGGGAAGGGGTGGTACCAACTTGCTATGGTCATCAGGCATAACTTGTGCGGTGGCGCTTCTTGAGGAGCACACACCAAATT
>JBGSBQ010000241.1:0-5966 GCA_041730475.1 Sphingomonadaceae bacterium | reverse complement strand
GGGTGCCGATCAGGGCCAGGGAACCGATCAGCGAAGTGATCCAGGTGATCGGCATGTATTTGCGCAGGCCGCCCATGTTGCGCATGTCCTGGTCATGGTGCATGCCGATGATCACGGAACCCGCGCCGAGGAACAGGAGCGCCTTGAAGAATGCGTGCGTCATCAGGTGGAACACGGCGACCGAGTAGGCCGACGAACCCAGTGCCACGGTCATGTAACCGAGCTGCGACAGCGTCGAGTAAGCGACCACGCGCTTGATGTCGTTCTGGATGATGCCCAGGAAGCCCATGAACAGCGCGGTGATCGAGCCGATCACGAGGATAAAGGACAGCGCGGTGTCCGACAGTTCGAACAGCGGCGACATGCGGGTCACCATGAAGATACCCGCGGTCACCATGGTCGCGGCGTGGATCAGTGCCGAGATCGGGGTTGGACCTTCCATCGAGTCTGGCAGCCAGACGTGCAGCGGGAACTGGGCCGATTTACCCATCGCGCCGATGAACAGGCAGATGCAGGCTACGGTCAGCAGCGCCCAGTCGGTGCCCGGCAGGGTCATCGCCATCAGCTGTTCCTTCTTGGCGAACACTTCCTGATAGTCCATCGAGCCGGCGTAAGCCAGCAGCAGGCCGATGCCGAGGATGAAGCCGAAGTCACCGACACGGTTGACCAGGAAGGCCTTCATGTTGGCAACGATCGCGGTTGGACGGGTGTACCAGAAACCGATCAGCAGGTAAGACACCAGACCCACTGCTTCCCAGCCGAAGAACAGCTGCAGGAAGTTGTTGGCCATGACCAGCATCAGCATCGCGAACGTGAACAGCGAGATGTAGGAGAAGAAGCGGTTGTAGCCTTCGTCTTCCGCCATGTAGCCGATGGTGTAGATGTGCACCATCAGGGACACGAAGGTGACCACGCACATCATCATCGCCGACAGCGAATCGATCTGGAAGCCGACTTCCATCTTCAGGCCGGCCACCGTCATCCAGTGGTAGACGGTGCCGTTGTAGCTGGCGCCGTTGATGACGTCATTCAACGTCAGCGCCGACAGGATGAACGCCACCAGCACGCCCAGAATGGTGGCCGTGTGCGAGGTCTTACGACCTACCAGGTTGCCGAAAAATTGAGTTCCCAACAGCCCCGCAACCGCGGAGCCGACGAGCGGCGCCAGCGGTACGGCGAGCAGGAGATTTGGGTTAAGAGTAACCGCCATGATGAACCTTGATCGTTATTATTCGAGGTAAAAACTTAGCCGAGGGGATTAACCCTTCAGGCTATCCAGGTCTTCCACATTGATGGTGTCCAGATTACGGAACATCACCACCAGGATCGCAAGGCCGATTGCCGATTCAGCAGCCGCCACGGTCAGAATGAAGAAAACAAAGATCTGCCCGGCCGCGTCGCCCAGGTAATGCGAGAACGCGATGAAATTCATGTTCACCGCCAGAAGCATCAGTTCGATGGCCATCAGCAGGACAATGATGTTCTTGCGGTTCAGGAAAATACCGACGATCGAGATCGCGAACAGGATCGCGCCTAGAACGAGGTAGTGAGCGAGCGATAAAGTCATGGTGCCTCCTTAACTTCTGATTTTTCTCCACCCGCGCCTGCTGCGCGCGCGCTCACCGGCGCGATCTTCACGATCTTCAGGCGGTCATTACGCTTGACGCGCACGGCGTCGGCAGGGTCGAAATGTTTGGTGTCCTTGCGCTTGCGCAGGGTCAGCGCCACGGCAGCAATAATCGCGACCAGCAGGATGGCGGCGGCGATTTCAAAGCCGTAGATGTATTTGGTGTAGATCAGGATGCCCAATTCCTTGGTGCCGCCGATATTGGCAGCGCCCGGAACGTTCGCTTGCTGATCGAAAGACAGGAAGCTGCGCCACAGCACGGCCGCCATTTCCAGCACGATGATGACACCCACGAAGCTGGCCACAGGCAAGTAGCCCCAGAACCCTTCGCGCATCTTATCGAGATTGATGTCCAGCATCATGACCACGAACAGGAACAGCACCATGACGGCGCCGACATACACCAGCACCAGCACGATGGCCAGGAACTCGGCTTCCAGCAACATCCAGATACCGGCGGCCGAGAAGAACGCCAGCACCAGGAACAGTGCAGCATGCACCGGATTGCGCGCCGTGATGACACGTGTGGCAGCCAAGACCATGATGGCTGCGAACGCGTAGAACAAAGCAGTTTTAAATTCCATAACTAACCCAAGAGACGTACGTTTTATTGATCAACACTTCTACGTTGATGCCCTGCCCCGTTGCCGGGGCCAGGGGATCAGCGGTAAGGAGCGTCCGCTGCGCGGGCTTCGGCAATCTGGTTCTCGTAACGATCACCAACCGCCAGCAGCATCTCTTTCGTGTAGTACAGATCGCCGCGTTTTTCGCCGTGGTATTCCAGCACGTGCGTTTCAACGATCGAGTCGACCGGGCACGATTCTTCGCAGAAGCCGCAGAAGATGCACTTGGTCAGGTCGATGTCGTAACGCGTGGTACGGCGCGAGCCGTCGTCGCGCTGTTCCGATTCGATGGTGATCGCCATCGCCGGGCACACTGCTTCACACAGTTTGCAGGCGATGCAACGCTCTTCACCATTCGGGTAGCGGCGCAGGGCGTGCAGGCCACGGAAGCGCGGCGACATAGGCGTCTTCTCTTCCGGGTACTGCACGGTGATCTTGCGCGAGAACATATACTTGCCCGTCAGCGCCATCCCTTTGATCAGTTCGGTCAGCATGAAGCTGCCGATGAAGTCTTTTAAACGTTCCATTATTCTCTTCCTTACTTCCAGATATTCCAGGATGTCTGCATCCAGCCAGCCACGAAGACCAGGTAGACCAGGGTCAACGGGATGAACACTTTCCAGCCCAGACGCATGATCTGGTCATAACGGTAGCGTGGGAAGGTACCGCGCACCCAGATGAACACCGACACCAGGAAGAAGGCTTTGGCGAACAACCAGAAGAAGCCGCCGAAACCGCCCCAGAATTCCAGGAACTGGAATGGCGCAGCCCAGCCGCCCAGGAACAGGATCGAACCGATGGTCGCGATCAGGATCATGTTGGCGTATTCGGCCAGCATGAACATGGCGTAGGCCATACCCGAGTACTCAACCATGTGACCGGCCACGATTTCGGATTCGCCCTCGACCACGTCGAACGGGTGACGGTTGCACTCAGCCAGGCCGGAGGTCAGGTAGACCACGAACAGCGGCAGCAGCGGCAGCCAGTTCCACGACAGGATGTTGACGCCGTGCTCAACGAAGAAGCCCTTTTGCTGGCCACCGACGATGTCGATGAAGTTCAGCGAACCGGACACCATCAGCACCACGACCAGCACGAAGCCCATCGCGATTTCGTACGAAATCATCTGAGCCGAAGCGCGCATTGCGCCCATGAACGAGTACTTCGAGTTCGAAGCCCAGCCGGCGATGATGATGCCGTAGACTTCCATCGAGGTGATCGCCATCAGCAGCAGCAGACCGGCGTTGACGTTAGCCAGTACGGCTTCCGGGCCGAACGGCACCACCGCCCAGCATGCCAGTGCCGGCATGATGGTCATGACCGGACCGATCACGAACAGGCCAGGATTCGACTTGGCTGGCGTAATGATCTCTTTGAACAGCAGTTTCAGCGCATCGGCGATCGGCTGCAGCAGACCCATAGGACCAACGCGGTTCGGGCCGACACGGATCTGGATCCAGCCGATGAACTTGCGCTCCCACAGGGTCAGGTAAGCAACCAGACCCATCAGTGGCAACAGCACCACGACGATACGGATCATCGCCCAGACCACCGGCCAGATCGGCGCCAGCGGGCTGGTCGCGCCGAAGTTATTAATTGCGGTAACGAATTCAGGCAGAGCCATTATTTACCCTCCCCTGCTTTTTCAACGGTGATGGAGCCGAACATGCTGCCCAGTGCAGCGGTTGCAGCGTGAGCAGCAGCAACGCGAACCGTATTGGCTGGCAGTTTGGCATCGACGGCGGCGACCAGAATCGCACTGCCGGAACCTTGGGTGACCTTGACCTTGTCGCCCGCGACCACACCCAGTTGCTGCGCCAGTTGCGCAGGCAGGTGTGCTTGCGGCACAGCAGCATCAGCCATTTTCTGCAGCGACTCGGCGCGGCGGACCACGGCGTCAGCGAAGTAGATAGGCACGTCGGCGATACGTTCGGTACCAGCAGCAGCAGGCGCAGCGGCGACCAGCGCAGCGCTGGAGACGTTGCTCAGCTTGGCCGACAGGTCGGTCACGCCAGCACCCAGCACTTCGTCACGGATCGCTTCCGAGGTGTCGTAGTCGAAACCGCTCAGGCCGAGGATGTTACCCAGTACGCGCAGCACTTTCCATGCAGGGCGGGTTTCCAGCAGCGGCTTGACGGTACCGTTGAAGCTCTGTGCCCGGCCTTCGCAGTTGACGAAGGTGCCCGAGGTTTCGCTGAATGGCGACACTGGCAGCAGTACGTCAGCGTAGTCCATGCTGTGCTTGTAAGCGGACAGCACCACGACCATTTCAGCCTTGTTCAGGGCGGCGACTGCAGCTTGTGGGTTGACGGCATCCAGTTCCGGCTCCACGTTCAGCAGCACGTAGGCTTGCTTGGCGGTGCTGAAGGCTGGTGCCGTCGCGGCATTCGCGTCGACGATGTACGAACCAACGGTGTTGGCGGCTTCGGTCAGGTAGCCCAGCTTGGCGCCGGTCTGTTCAGCGATCCACTGTGCCGCAGCGTGCAGCGCGGCAGCCTGTGGGTGCTGGACTGCAGCGTTACCGAGGAACACACCTTTGTTGTCTCCAGACAGCAGCGACGCAGCAATCGCGGTCGCAGCGTCGGAAGCGGTGATGCCTTCGAAGCCTGCTGGAGCAGCGATTTCTTTGGCCTTGGCGACGGCAACGACGACTTGCGACAGCGCGTTCAGCCAGTCCGATGGCGCGGCGATCAGCTTGTTGGCGACATCCATCAGCAGATTGTCATCAGCAGCGTGCAGCACGGACAGCTTGGCGCCGCCCTTGACTGCCAGACGCAAACGGGTAGCCAGCAGCGGATGATCCTTGCGCAGGAAGGAACCGATCACGAAGGCGCGCTTGAGTTGGCCGAATTCGGTGATCGACATACCCAGCCATGGCTTGACGCCGGTGGCCGAGAAATCGCTGTTACGCAGACGGGTATCGACACTGTCCGAGCCCATGGCGCGGGTCAGCTTTTGCAGCAGGTGCAGTTCTTCCAGCGTCGAGTGCGGCGTGGCCAGTGCGGCCAGCGCGTTCGCGCCGTGTTCGTGCTTGATGTTCTTCAGGCCGTGCGCCACATATTCCAGCGCGGTCTGCCAGTCGACTTCTTTCCACTCGCCGCCCTGCTTCAGCATCGGCTGAGTCAGACGGTCAGCGCTGTCCAGACCTTCATACGAGAAGCGGTCTTTGTCGGAAATCCAGCATTCATTGACGGCATCGTTTTCCAGCGGCAGCACGCGCTTGACCTTGCCACCCTTGACCTGAACGATCAGGTTGGCGCCCAGGCCGTCGTGCGGGCTGACCGATTTGCGGCGCGACAGTTCCCACGAACGGGCGCTGTAACGGAACGGCTTCGAGGTCAGCGCACCGACCGGGCACAGGTCGATCATATTGCCCGACATTTCCGAGTTCACGGTCTGGCCGACGAAGGCGGTAATTTCCGAGTGCTCGCCGCGGCCAACCATGCCCAGCTCCATCACGCCGGCCACTTCCTGACCAAAACGTACGCAACGGGTGCACTGGATGCAGCGCGACATCTCTTGCATCGAGACCAGCGGACCGGCGTCTTTCGGCGCCACGACGCGCTTATCTTCTTCGTAGCGCGATTCGGTCTTGCCGTAGCCGACTGCCAGATCCTGCAACTGGCATTCGCCGCCCTGATCGCAAATCGGGCAATCGAGCGGGTGGTTGATCAGCAAAAATTCCAGGCGTTTTGAGTAACAATAAACCAAATGTT
>JBGSBQ010000240.1:0-5982 GCA_041730475.1 Sphingomonadaceae bacterium | reverse complement strand
GGTCGACAATATCCTGAAGGGCTTCAACTTCATGAACCTGACGCTGGAAGTCGACGGTCGCCGCCTCGACAGCAGTAACATCAGCGGCCTGCACCAGCGGCTCGACCTGCAGCATGCGGAACTGATCACCGAATTCGATCTGCCCAACAAACTGCATGTGCGGCACCGCGTGGCCGCCTTGCGCCAGCTGCCTTACAGCGCCATCGCCACCGTCGAACTGAGCGCGAGCGCCGAACTCAGTGTCAGCGCCGCCAGCGCCATCGAAGCGCCCGACGTGCTGCGCGACGTGCACAATCTGTATGCGCTGATCGACCGCCCGCACGCCAGCATCGGCCTGACCAGCTCGGTCGCCAAGAGCCCGACCGGCAAACACACGCTGGCCGCCTCGACTGCCTTCGTGTTTGACGACGGCGAGCGTCCGGCGCTGGTCCATGAAGACTGGGACTACGCCCGCCACAGCACCAAATTCACGCGCCGCATGGCAGCGGGCGAACAGTACCGCTTCACGCTGGTCGGTTCCATGCTGTCGTCGGCGCACGTGGCCGATCCGCACAACGAAGCCGAACGGCTGACGTTGTACGCCGCGCTGGAAGGCCGCGAGCGCCTGCTGGCCGGCCACCAGCGCGCGTG
Source organism: Sphingomonadaceae bacterium (assembly GCA_041730475.1). Taxonomy (GTDB): domain Bacteria; phylum Pseudomonadota; class Gammaproteobacteria; order Burkholderiales; family Burkholderiaceae_D; genus Rugamonas. The sequence goes on along the minus strand of JBGSBQ010000240.1, from coordinate 5,352 downwards.
GGAGCAATTGTGGCAGGGCGACATCGTCATCGACGGCGACCCAACCGTGCAACGTGAAGTGCGCATGATGTTGTACCACCTTTACTCGTTCGTGCGCGCCGGCAGTGGCTACAGCCTGTCGCCGATGGGCTTGTCCGGCCTCGGTTACAACGGCCATATCTTCTGGGATGCCGATGTCTGGATGTTGCGCCCGCTGCTGGTATTGCAGCCGGCGCTGGCCAAATCGATGCTGGAATACCGCTATCAGCGGCTGGAAGCAGCACGCCAGAATGCCTACAGCCACGGCTATCAGGGTGCGATGTTCCCGTGGGAATCGGCCAGCGAGGGCCAGGAAAGTACGCCCGTGTGGGCTCTGACGGGACCGTTCCAGCAGCACATCAGCGCCAGCGTCGGCTGGGCTTTCTGGCAATATTATCTGGTCACCCGCGACCGCGACTGGCTGCGCAGCCGGGCCTGGCCGGTGCTGAAGGACGTGGCCGATTTCTGGGCCAGCCGGGTCGAGCGCAAGGGTCCGGGCCGCTATGAAATCAACAACGTCATCGGCGCCAATGAGTGGCAGGAAAACATCGACAACAATGCCTACACCAATGGCATGGTGATCACCGTGCTGCGCAATGCCACTGCCGCCGCCCGCACGCTGGGCCTGACGCCCGATCCGGACTGGGAACTGGTGGCCGCCAACATCCCGCTGCTGACCTTCCCCGATGGCACCACGCGCGAGAATGCCAGTTACGACGGCGTGCCCATCAAGCAGGCCGACGCCAACCTGCTGGCCTATCCGCTGGACATCGTCAACACTCCGGCCCGCATCGCCGCCGATCTCGCCTATTACGAACCGCGCCTGTCACCACAGGGGCCGGCCATGTCGTACTCGATCCTGGCCACGCTGTATGCGCGCAGCGGCCAGCGCGAGCCGGCCTACCGGCTGTTTCTGAACAGCTATCGGCCGAATCAGGTGGCGCCGTTTGGCGTGCTGGCCGAGACGGCGGGAGGTAGCAATCCGTATTTCGCTACCGGTGCTGGCGGCGCCTTGCAGGCCATGCTGTTCGGTTTTGGCGGGCTCGATATTACGTCTGCCGGGCTGGTGCAGCGGCAAGGCTTGCTGCCGGTCGGCTGGCGCAGCCTGGAGATTCGCGGCGCCGGGCCGCAGCGCAGCACCTATCGCGTCACATCGCGCTAAATTGCAGATAGCGCTAGCGCATGTGCCGATTTTGACCTACGCTTCAGTTGTATCTGATGGATAGCGATCCTGCTTTTGCACGCCTGACGTGTTTACTTCTGGGTTAGTGCTGAGATCGCTTCTGAAGAAATATTGACTGAGGGAAAATCGTGGCTTCCGTATCGTCCGTGAATGCGCTGCAGGCATCCGTTGCACAGGCTGAAAGGCAAGTGCAGCAGGACCAGTCGCGTGTCAGCCAGGATGCCAGCCGGCTCGAACAGAGCCGTGCCCAGCTGGACAAGGACAAGCAGACGCTGACCGAGACGCAAAAACAAAGCCGGGCTGCCCAGCAGCCCGAGCCGAAAGCGACGCCCGCCGTGCGGCTCGATCAAGCCATCGAAAATCCGCCGCGCTCACAGCAAATCCTGCCCCCCGACCTGAGCGCGCCCAAGCCGCAGCTGAACACCCAGGGTCAGACCATCGGCAAGCTGATTAATATCGTTGCTTGACGGCTACCCAGGCCGGGGGCGTTGCGCTCCCCGCCTGCGGCCCACCGTGTTCCGTCCCCAGTTCCGCCGCCCGCACCCGCGACCACCACGCATCTTCATGCGCGGGCGCGCGCAAATCGAGGCGCCAGCCGATTTCCGGCGTCGCCAGCGGCAAGCGACGCTCGGCCGCCAGCGCCGCAATGCGTTCGAACGGGTCGCTCCACGCATGCAGCGACAGATCGAACGTGCCATTGTGAATCGGCAGCAGCACCTTACCGCGCACATCAAGGTGGGCTTGCAGCGATTCTTCCGGCTGCATGTGAATGTCCGGCCATTGCGCGTCATACGCGCCGGTTTCCACCATGGCCAGATCAAACGGCCCGAAACGCTCGCCAATTTCCTTGAATCCTGCGAAATAGCCGCTATCGCCACTGAAGAACACGCGCGCCTCACCACTGTCGATGACCCACGAGGCCCACAGCGTGCTGTTGCCGTCGAACATGCCACGGCCCGAGAAATGCTGGGCTGGGGTGGCGGTCAGGTGCAGGCCGGCCACCCGAGTCGAGTCCCACCAGTTCAGCTGCTGCACCTTGTGCGCCGGGATGCCCCATTTGATCAGCGTGTCGCCAACGCCCAACGGCGCGATGAAATGCTCGGTCTTGGCGGCCAGCGCCATCACGGCCGCGTAGTCGAGGTGATCGTAATGGTCGTGCGACAGGATCACACCGGTAATCGGCGGGAGTTCGGCGATCGTGATCGGCGGCGCATGGAAGCGCTGCGGGCCGGCCCACTGCACCGGTGAAGCACGCTCGGAAAATACGGGATCGGTCAGCCAGAACTGCTGGTGCAGCTTGAGCAGCACGGTCGAATGGCCGAGACGGAACAGGCTGTGATCGGGCGCCGCCAGCAAATCGGCCGCCGTCAGCGCATGCACCGGAATTGGCTGGCGCGGCACAGTATCGGCCGGCTTGTCGAACAGGAAGCGCAACATGACACCCAGCCCCTTGAGGAGACCCATCTTGTGCATGCGCACGGGATTGCGGTAGTTGCCAGCCATAGTGCTCCCCAAAGAATTCATAATGTACACTACACAGTGTAGTTCCAAATTCCAAGGAAGTAAACTATCCAGTGTAAAATAATCGTATGGCTACCCTTCCACCCACCCCACTCCGCCTGACCGACCGCAAGCGACAGGCGATTGTCGATGCTGCCATCGCCGAATTCCGTGCCAGCGGCTTTGAGGCCACCAGCATGGACAAGATCGCCGCCACGGCCGGCGTATCGAAACGCACGGTCTACAACCACTTTCCCAGCAAGGATGAACTGTTTGCGCAAATCCTGCACCAGCTATGGGACAGCAGCGCGGCACTGCTGACCGTGCCATACCAGCCGGACCAGCCGCTGCGGCCGCAGTTGCTAGCCGTGCTGGAACAGAAGATGCAGCTACTGCGCGATGGCTATTTTCTCGACTTGGCGCGGGTCGCGATTGCCGAGGCGATCCACTCACCGCAGCGGGCTCAGGATATGGTGGCCAAGCTCAGCGACAAAGAAGAAGGGGTGACGGTCTGGCTACGCGCGGCCCAAGCTGACGGCAAGTTGCGCAGCATGGACCCGGTATTTGCCGCCACGCTACTGCAAGGCCAGCTGAAAACCTTCGCCTTCTGGCCGCAAGTGACGATGGGCCAGCCCGCGCTGGCGCCGGCTGCCCAGCAACTGGTGCTGGAAACCGTGGTTGATATGTTTTTGGCTTACTACGCTCAGGCCAGCAGCACCGCATAAATCGGCGGCAAGGTCGTGCTCAGCGTGTGCCACTGCAGCCCGCCATCGTCCGACCACCAAGCCCCGCCCGTCGTCGAGCCCATCAGTAAAGTCCGGCCATCGGCGCTGACCGCCAGCCCGTGCCGGTACACCAGATCATAACAATGCTGCTGCGGCAGTCCGCTGCGCGCAGCGCTGAAGCTGGCGCCGCCATCCTCGGTGCACGTGACCGCCAGCGCGGCATCAGGCGGCATGCGGCGGCTGTCGGCTTCCGCCGGCACGAACCACGCCGTGTCGCCATGCTGCGGGTGCACGGCGGTGGCGAAGCCAAAATTCGACAGCGGTGCCGGCTGCACTTCGGTCCATTGGGCGCCATTGTCCTGCGAGCGCCAGATCCCGTTATGGTGCTGGCACCACAGTTTGTCCGGCTCGGCAGCGCAGCGCACGATGCGATGCGGGTCCTGCACCGCTTCGGTGTCGGCCAGTTCCGGTGGCATATAGGTGGCGCGCATGCCGTGCGCGCGCGATACCCAACTGGCGCCGCCATCATTCGTCAGCCAGGCGCCGCCGCACGAGACCCCGACCAGCACCGACCGGCTGTCACGCGGATCGACGCAAATGCTGTGAATGCCGGGCACCTCGTAGCCGCCGCCCATCCACTGGCTGCGCTCGGGCCGCTGCCACAGCGCTTCCACCAGTTGCCAGCTGGCGCCACGGTCGTCCGAACGAAACAGGCCGCCCGGCAAGGTGCCGGCCCACAACACGCCGGGCTGGTCGGCGCCACCAGCGGCCAGCGACCAGATCTGGCGCAGCGTCCAGTCGTAGCTATCGCTGCAGCCGTCCGGCTTGGCCGGATAGACGGGCACGGCGATTTCGGTCCAGTCATTGCTGCCAGCGTCGCGCCGGTGCAGCTTGGGGCCGAAATGGCCGAGATTGAGCGCCGCGTACAGCGCGCCATCGCGCGCATCAGCCAGCACCATCGAGACCGGATCGCCGGGAAAATGGGGCGTACCCAATTGCCAGCCAGCGCCGTCGCGCCGCACTTCAAACAGGCCCTTGCGGGTGCCCAGGTATGCCACGTGCGCCATGTCAGCCTCCGGATAACGCTTGCAAAATATACACTTGGGAATCGGGCCGCAGCGCGTCATCGAGGCGCTGGCGGTCGCGGCTGCGCTGGCCGTCGATGAAGATGACGACGTTCTCGCGCAGATGGCCGCGGTCATCGAGCACATAGCCGCGCAGCCGTGGCTCGCCAGCAAAAGCCGCCTCCAGCGCCGCGCGCAGATCGGTGGCCGTGGTCGGCACTTGCGGCACGGGCAGGAAGCGCGCCAGTTGCTGGGTAAAGTTCAGGGTCGCCATCGCACAATTCTAGCGCGGAACGGCGCCGCTTTCGCCTAAAATGCAAGCGTGTCCCCCTATCGGAGCCATCATGTCGATTACCCCGCAAGAGCTGGAACTGTTGATGCAGGAAGTCGAAAAAGAGGACCCGATCGACTTCGCCGACCTGCCGTTTGAAGAACAGGATTTGCGCGGCCTGATCGCCAACCACCTGTGCGACATGGCCGACGCCATGGAGGGCTTCAGCGCCGAAGATCGCCAGCTGACCTTGCTGGCCGTAGCGGCCAAGCTGGTGCTGGAAAACATGGTGCTGAACATCCAGCTGCTGCGCCGTCACGGTACCCCCTTGAGCGACAGCACGGCGGCGCTGCTGGAACGGCTGCGCAAAGGCGAGAATAGAACGCAGCGTGACAATTGGAGAGCCATACGCCCCATTTTTGTGCAAAAATTGTAGCGTCAATAATGTTGCAATTTTTTCCAAAAAGAAAGAACGCGCCATGGCCTCCTTCACCGTCCAGCTCAGCCAGTCCGCCTACGATGCCGTCATTGCCGATGATGCCCAGTCGCCCAGCGACGGGTCCGGGCTGGCCGACACCTTGGGCCTGTTTT
>JBGSBQ010000239.1:0-5985 GCA_041730475.1 Sphingomonadaceae bacterium | reverse complement strand
CAGCGGCGCGCTGACCCTGAACGGCGTCAGTTTCGCCTACGCCCACGGCGACGCTGGCAGCGACGCGGACGCCGCCCCCCGCTACGCGCTGCGCGATATCACGCTGACGCTGCAGCCGGGCCAGACGCTGGGACTGGTCGGGCCGACCGGCTGCGGCAAGTCGACCCTGCTACGCCTGCTGCTGCGCCAGCTGACGCCGCAGACCGGCAGCGTGCACTGGAGCGGCCAGCCGCTGGACGCCTACACGCTGCACACGCTGCGCGCGGCGATCAGCTGGGTGCCGCAGGAATCCTTCTTGTTCTCCGCCACCATCGGTGAGAACGTTGCGCTGGCCCGGCCCGGCGCCAGCCGCACCGAGATCGAACAGGCAGCCCGGCTGGCCGCCATCCACGACGACATCCTGCTGTTCCCGCAGGGGTATCAGACCGAAGTGGGCGAGCGTGGCATCACGCTGTCCGGTGGCCAGCGCCAGCGCGTCGCCATCGCCCGCGCGCTGCTGGCCGATAACGACTTGCTGCTGCTCGACGATGCGCTGTCGGCCGTCGATACCGGCACCGAAACCCAGATCCTGCAACACCTCGAACAACTGCGCCAGGCCCGCCCCGGCCGTAGCGCCATCATCGCCAGCCACCGCCTGAGCGCCGTCGTCAACGCCGACCTGATCGTGGTGCTGCGCGATGGCCACATCAGCGAAACCGGCAGCCACCAGCAACTGCTGGAACAGGATGGCTGGTATGCCAGCCAATGGCGCTATCAACAACTGGAAGCCAGCCTCAATGCGCTCTAAGCCCGCCCCCGCCACCGCCACCACCCGCAGCCAGACCGCGCAAGCCATCGCGCTGCTGCGGCGCGCGGCCCGGCCCGACCAGCACCATCTCGGCTGGGCCATCCTGTGGCTGCTGCTGGCGGCGCTGCTGGAAGTACTCGGTCCGATCATGGGCAAGGCCCTGATCGACCAGCACCTGCTGCCACGCCAGCTCGACTGGCCGCGCATGGCGCTGCTGCTGGGTGGCGTACTGTTGACCGGCTGGGTCGCCAGTGGCCTGCGCTACCTGCAACTGGTGCGCCTGTCCGGGCTCGCCATGCGCTCGGTACAGCGGCTGCGGCAGATGGTGTACAGCCATGTGCTGCGGCTGCCGATGGCCTTCTTCGACCGCGCCATCACCGGCCAGCTGGTGTCGCGCGTGACCAACGATACCGAAGCCGTCAAGACGCTGTACATTCAGGTGCTGTTCGTGATGCTCGACTCGAGCATCGTGCTGCTCGGCACCGTCTGCGCGATGGCCTGGCTGGACTGGCACCTGATGCTCATCGTGCTGGCCCTGCTGCCGGCGGTACTGCTGATCGTCTGGCTGTACCAGCGCCTGAGCGCACCGGCCGTGACCCGCGCCCGCGCGCTGCGCAGCGACATCAACGGCCAGATGGCCGAGTCGATCGGTGGCATGAGCGTGCTACAGGCCAGTAACGCCGAAGCCCGTTTTACGGCCCGCTTCAGCAGCACCAACCAGCAGCATTACACGGCCCGGCTGGCCGAACTGCGTGCCAATGCCTGGCTGCTGCGGCCGGCGCTCGACCTACTCAACATCGTGCTGCTGGCGGCGGTGATCTTCAGCTTCGGCCAGCGCGCCATGACGGCCACCGAAGTCGGCGTGCTGTATGCGTTCATCAGCTACATTGCACGGGTAATCGAGCCGCTGATCCAGATCACCATGCAATTCTCGCAATTACAGCAATCCGTGGTGGCCAGCGCCCGCGTCGCCACGCTGCTGGACGAACCGGCCGCCGCCGAGCATCTGAGCGGCCGCGCCGCACCGCCCCCGGCGCCCGACCCGCAAGCGCCGGCGGTCGCCATCCGCCACCTCGATTTCGCCTACGTCGAGGGCCAGACCGTGCTGCATGACCTGTCGCTGGAAATCCCGCAAGGCAGCTTCGTCGGCATCGTCGGCCACACCGGCAGCGGCAAGTCGACGCTGCTGTCGCTGCTGCTGCGCTATTACCCGGCGCGGCCCGGCAGCATCGCCATCCTGGGGGCGCCGCTGGAACAGATCGACAATGAGCGCTTCCGCGCCGACGTCGGGCTGGTACCGCAAGACCCCTTCCTGCTGGCCGCCTCGGCGCGCGAAAACATCGACATGGGACGTGGCCTGAGCCCGGCCGCCATCGAAGCAGCGGCACGCGCCGCCCACGCCCATGACTTCATCTGCGCACTGGAACAGGGCTATGACACGCAACTGGGCGAGAGCGGCTCGCGCCTGTCGGTTGGCCAGAAACAGCTGATCGCGATCGCCCGCGCACTGGCCGGCCAGCCGCGCATCCTGCTGCTGGATGAAGCGACCTCGCACATCGATAGCCAGACCGAACAGATCGTGCAAACCGCACTGCACGAGTTGCGCGGGCGCGTCACCGTGATCGCCATTGCGCACCGGCTGTCAACCATCCGCGAGGCCGACCGCATCATCGTGCTGAACCACGGCAGCATCAGCGAAGCGGGACCGCACGAGCAGTTAATGCAGATCGACGGTGGCCTGTACCAGCGCCTCTACCTGTTGCAGCAACTGGCGGCGTAAGGCCGGCGCATTTACCTTCCGTTAACATTACTTCGCCTTTGATAGTTTTGTGGTAAATACGCAAATTTACATGTTCAAAACATCAAGCTTTCTGTGCGTTTTTCAACAAAAAATCGTGCCTCGATGAGATTTCTTGACTGCAACAAGAATATAATTGTCTAGACACATGACGCCGCCTGGCGCCATGCCAGACAGGGGTTGCGGTGAGCGTATTCAGGAATAATTCAGTTGCACTGCGGTGCCTGGCGGTAGCGTGCGCGCTAGCGCTGGCGGCGCCGCTCGCCTGTGCGCAAGCGCCGAGCGTGCCGCTGGATGCGCTGGCAACCCAGGTGGCCGACCTGCGCGAAACCACCCGCTTCCTGCCGGACCAGGCGCTGCAACAGCTGCTCAAACTGGAAGTCGAGCACCCAACGATCGGCCCCGAGCTACGCGCCGAGGTGCGGTCGATGATCAGCGTGGCGCATATCCGGCTGGGCCAGCACGATGCCGCCGACAAGCTGGCCGAAGAACTGCTGGTGTATAGCAAAGCACAGCGCAGCAACATCATCAGCGCGCGCGCCCTGCTGACCAAGGCTTATGTGCTATCGGCCAAAAATGACATCAAGCTGGCCCACCAGCTGGCCTTCGAAGCCGAAGCGCTGGCGCTGAAAACGCCCGACGCCAAGCTGCGCATCCAGGCGCTGGTCGGTTCCGGCCAGTCGTATGCCGAACAGGGTGACTTCCCGCAAGCGCTGCGCAAGCTGCAGCAGGCGGTCGATGAAGCGCGCCCGCTGGCCGAAGATCCGGTACCGATGGCGACCGCGCTGAATGCGCTGGCCTGGCTGTACGCCCAGATGAAGGAATACGAGAAGGGCTTCGCCGTCCTCGATGATCTGCTGGCCTTATCGGAAAAGATGCAGTCGCCGGGGCGCATGGCCATCACCAAGGGGACCGAATATGCGCTGGCGGCCGATTCGCGCCAGATGAAGCGTGCCATGCGCGCGCTGTATGACGGCCTCGAAATGGAACGCAAGCTGGGCGCCACCCGCATGATGGCAACCACACTGGTGAACCTGTCGGATGGCTATCTGAAGATGCGCGATTATCCGCGTGTGGTGCAGGTGGCCACGGAAGCCATCGCCGCCGCCCAGCAGTCGAATGACCAGGGCACGGAAGCGACCGGGCGTATCAACCTGGGTCAGGCCTATCTGTCGCTGGGCCGCATCGCCGACGGCAAGAAGAGTTTTGAAGCCGGACTGGCGTACTACGAAAAGGCCAACAACAAGCCAGATTTGCAGGTTTCCCTGATGGAATACGGCGAGGCACTGGAACGTGCCGGTGACATGGGCGGCGCGGTGGCCGCCTATCACCGCGAGCGCGGCATCTCGAATGAACTGTTCGAGAAGCAGCGCCAGAAAGCCGTGCTGGAACTGCAGGAAAAATACGAGACCGAGAAGAAGGAACGCCAGATCGAGCTGCTCAGCCGCGAGAATCAGGTCAAGGGCGCCGAGATCGACAACCGTCGCCTGCAGCAGCGCATCTGGTGGCTGCTGGCGCTGGTGTTCGGGCTGGCCTCGATGGTGGTCGGCCTGCTGTACCGCAAGGTGCGCCACGCCAACGCCCAGCTGGAAGTGAAGAATCTGGAACTGAAGGCGCAAAGCTCGCTCGATCCGCTGACGCTGCTGTACAACCGGCGCCACTTCCAGGACTTCATGCGCACCCATAACCATCTGGACAAGCGCGACAGCGACAAACGCAACCAGCACGGCGAAGACATCGTCGGCGCCCTGTTCCTGCTGGACGTCGACCACTTCAAGAACATCAACGACAACTACGGCCACGCGGCCGGCGATGCGGTGCTGAAGATGATCGCCGAGAACCTGCGCGTGGCGCTGCGCGAGACCGACATGATCGTACGCTGGGGCGGCGAAGAATTCCTCGCCTTCCTGCCGGCGGTGCCACGGCATGGCGTGGAAGAAGTGGCGCGCCGGATACTGGTGACGATCTCCTCGCAGACCATCGAATATCAGGACCACAAGATTTCGGTCAACGTCTCGGTCGGCTTCGCGCCCTTCCCTCTGGTGCCGGGCAACACCCCGCTACCATGGGAGCGCGCCGTCAATCTGGTCGACATGGCGCTGTATCTGGCCAAAGCCCATGGCCGCAACCGCGCTTACGGCGTGCGTGGCTTCACCAACTTCGACAAGACCTCGATGGAAGCGATCGAACAGGATCTGGAACGGGCCTGGCGCGGCGGCTTCGTCGACCTGAGCGTCGTGCTGGGCGGCAGCCCGGACAGCCAGCCGCCAGCCCCGACCGCGTCCAGCAACGTGGTGCCACTGAAACCGGCCGCACTGAAGAGCCTCTGATACGGCGGCAGCGCCCGCTACGCTGCGCGGCTACTTGCTGCGCTCCGCCTCGCGCTCGCGCGCCTTCTCCTGCAGCGTCGTGCCGGCCTGTTCCAGCTTGCGGCCGGTCTTCTCGGCGGCCTGATTCAGCTTCTCGGCCGCCACGCCACTGGCCTTCTCGACCTGCTGGCTGGTCTCCTTGGCGGCATCCTGAATCTGCTGGTTGGCCTGCTCGGCGGCCCGGGTCAGTTCGCGCCCGGCCTTGTCGCTAGCCTGATCCAGCCGGCGCCCGGCCTGCTCCGCCGGCCCCGGCGCCCCCACATCCTCCGACTTCTTCTGGCAACCCGCCAGTGCCAGCGCCATCAACCCCGCCAGCAGCACCTGTTTCATCGTCAGCATCACCATCCCCTTGATCAAGAAAGCCAGCCCTCAGCATACACCGCGCGCGCTGCAACCCCGGTTCCGCAACCGCCGATTGACTTCCCGGCCCGCCATGGCCACAATAGAACGACCGTTCATTTTTGACAAGGCCAGGCCATGCCCCAGCAATCCGTTGTCGCCCACCGCATCTGCCCCTTCTGCGAAGCCGCTTGCGGTCTCGAAGTGGAACTGGAACAGCAGCAGCCGGTCCGCATCCGCGGCGACGCCGCCGATCCCTTCAGCGCCGGTTTCCTGTGCCCGAAAGCGGTGGCGCTGAAAGACCTGCACGACGACCGCGACCGCCTGCGCACCCCGCTGATCAAGCGCAATGGCCAGTTTGTCGCCGCCAGCTGGGATCAGGCCTGGGCCGAAATCGAACGGCGCCTGCCGCCAATTCTGGCCCAGCACGGCGGCAGCGCCGTGGCCACGGTGCTGGGCAACCCGGTGGCCCACAAAATGAGCCTGATGCTGTACTTCCCGCGTCTCGCCAAAGCGCTCGGCACGCGCAATATGTACTCCGCCTCCAGCGTCGACCAGATCCCCAAGATGCTGTCGGTCGGCCTGATGTTCGGCAGCTTCCTGTCGGTACCGGTGCCGGACCTCGAGCGCAGCGACTTCCTGCTGGTACTGGGCGCCAACCCGATGGTCTCAAACGGCAGCATGTGGACCGT
>JBGSBQ010000238.1:0-5944 GCA_041730475.1 Sphingomonadaceae bacterium | reverse complement strand
GTCGGCGCGCCCGACCACCCGGGCCTGCACCATCTGCACAGCTGGCTGGCCGCCAACGGCCATCCGCACCGGGTGCTCGACCCCAAGCAGAATGAGCAGGCGCGCTTGCTCTACGAACTGTACCAGCCGAGCGCCGCCGACCTGCCGCTGGTGGTGTGCCCGGACGGCACCTTGCGGCGCAATCCCAGCACGGTGGAACTGGGCCGCTGCCTTGGCCTGTTGCCCGAACTGGACAGCGATGTCGTCTGGGATGTGATCGTGGTCGGCGCCGGGCCGGCCGGGCTGGCCACTGCCGTGTATGCGGCGTCGGAAGGCTTGTCGGTGCTGATCCTGGAAACCCGCGCCTATGGCGGCCAGGCCGGCGCCAGCGCCCGCATCGAAAACTACCTCGGCTTCCCGACCGGAATTTCGGGTGCAGCACTGGCCGGACGGGCCTATGTGCAGTCGCAAAAATTCGGCGTCGAGATGGCGCTGCCGGCACCGGCCGGGCGCCTGCTGTGCGAGCGCTGGCCACTGCAGGTAGAAATGTGCGGCAGCCTGCAGCACCTGCAGGCGCGCAGCGTGGTACTGGCCTGCGGCGCGCGCTATCGGCGCCCGGCCCTGCCCAACCTGAAACAGTTCGAAGGCCGCGGCGTGTACTACTGGGCCTCACCGATCGAAGCGGGTCTGTGCGCGCAGGAAGAAGTGCTGCTGGTCGGCGGCGGCAACTCGGCCGGCCAGGGCGCCGTCTTCCTGTCGGCGCATGCCGCCAAGGTCCACATGCTGGTGCGCGGGCCGGGGCTGGCCGCCACCATGTCGAGCTATCTGATCGAACGCATCGCCGCCACCCCGAATATCGTGCTGCACACCCACTGTGAAATCGAGGCGCTGGAAGGCGATGACGACGAAGGCCTGCGCCGCGTGCGCGTGCGCGACCGCGCCGCCGACCACGTCACCGACTATCCGATCCGGCGCGTGTTCCTGTTTATCGGCGCCGACCCGAATACCGGCTGGCTCGGCGATTGCGGCGTCGATGTCGACGACAAGGGTTTCATCCGTACCGGCTACGATGTGCAAGCGGCGCCCAGCTGTCCGAACGGCGTGCCGGCCGACGGCACCCGGGTCCAGGTGCGCTCGACGCTGGAAACCAGCGTGGCCGGCGTGTTTGCGATCGGCGATGTGCGCGCCAATTCCACCAAGCGGGTCGCGGCGGCGGTCGGCGAAGGCGCGGCCGTGGTGTCACAGGTGCACGCCTTCCTGGCCCATTGTGCGCGCCCGCCGCAAACCTGAGCCCCCCCTCCACCTGACCGAGCCCAGCATGAGCCCCGACTACCACACCACCCTGAACCTGCTGGCGCGCGCGCTGCGCGACCTGCACAAACAACTGATCCACGTCGAAACCCAGTATTTTGGTGCGGTCGGCAGCCCGCTCGAACACCTGCAACTGTTGACCAACCACCCGCACTTCGCCTGGCTGCAAAAGCTGTCGACGCTGATGGCGCAACTCGATGAACGGCTCGACCAGCCGGAAGCCGTGACGGCACAGGAAGCGCAGGCGCTGCGCAGCGCCCTGCAGACACTGATCGGCCCTTCGGAGCAGCCGGATACGGCGTTCCAGACCAAATACCATGCGCTGCTGCATGATGCACCGGAAATTGTCATGGCGCACGGCGCGGTGCGCAAGCTGCTGGCGGCGCTCGGCCCCGGCTGAGGCGGCTGCCAATCGGGCGTGCAAATCCCGCAGGCTGTACTACACTGTAGACCACAACGGAGGTCTGCCATGCACAACATTCATACCCAACGCCCGGACTTTGCGGCCTCGGAAGTGGTCGAAAACGGGATTACATTGGGAGACAGGCACGGCGAGCGCCGTGCCATGTCATACCTCAGCAGCCACGGCCTGCCCGACGCCGTGATCGAACGCGTACTGAGTCATCCAGAATTGCGGCGCAACGTAGGCCGCCTGCGCAGCCGCGAAGCACTGCGCTGCGAGGAAGCCAGCCGCTACAAATTCGTCAGCTGAGGCATCCGCCGCACGGCCGCAGTTCAATCCAGCTTCCAGACATATTCCATCGAATGCCACTGCTGGTCCGAGCCCGGCGGCTGGAACTTGCATTTCAGAATACTGGTGGTGGCAGCTTTGTCCAGATTTTTGAAGCCACTGCTTTTGCTCAATTTCGATTCCAGCACTTTCCCATCGGACGCAATTTTCAGGCTCATCACGACCGTGCCCTTTTCTTCGTTCATCAGGGACGCTTTCGGATACTCAATCACACAGGGGGTTTTGGTATCGAGTTTGGCCTGCTTTTCTTCAGCGTAGGCCGACAAGGACAGCATGCAAAGCGCAGCTACGGCAAAACGTTTCATGATCTTCCTTTTCAAAAATGTATGACGGGCAACTTCATCCTACGCCTGTCTAATGCAATATGTCGACGGACAATTCATAAGGTGTTGCTTTCTGGATGCATCAGGCCGCTGCCAGCGTGCGCGGCGCCTGCAGCGGCAGCGTGATCTCGAATCGCGTGCCCTGCCCCCCTTCGCTGCGCAGGGCAATGGTTCCACCCAGCAATTCGTAGACGATGTTGTGCGCGATATGCAGACCGAGGCCGCTGCCGCCCTGGCCCAGCCGGGTGGTGAAGAACGGCTCGAACACATGCGCCTGCAAGGCAGCCGGGATGCCGCTGCCATTGTCGCTGACGCTGATCTGCACCCGCTTGCCGCCGCCTTGCAGCTGCGCTGCCACCGTCACCACGCTGGCATTCCCGTGCCGCACCGCGTTTTCCACCATATTGCTGATCACCTGCCCCAGCGGGCCAGGAAAGCTGTCGAGTGTGATCTCGGGTGGTATCTGCAACTGCATCAGGCAGGATGCCTGACGCAGCATGGGACTGATCGCCATCTGGGTTTCCTGCAGCACTTGCTGCAAGGTGAAACTGCGGCGCTGTGAGCTGGCACGGTCGACCGCGACCTGCTTGAAGCTGCGCATCAGCTCGGCGGCCCGCTGCAGATTACGAGTCGCGATATCGGTGCCGGTTTCCACCGTGTGCAAGAATTCGTCCAGCGTGGAGCGCCGCATATTGGTGTTCAGCTTGCCGCGAAACTCGCTCAGCTCCTCGCTCAGCGTGCTGACGGCCATCAGGCTGTTGCCCACCGGCGTGTTCAGCTCGTGCGAGACCCCCGCGACCAGCGAACCGAGCGCCGCCAGCTTTTCTGACTTGACCAGCTCACCCTGCGTATTGCGCACGATTTCCTTGATCGCCAGCAGTAATTGCCCGGCCTCGTCATTGCTGGCCGGTCGGAAACGGTAAGCCCAGTCACCGGCCGCGATCTTGCGCGCAATGCCAACCGCGTCCTGCAGGGGCTTGGCGATGCTGCGGTGCACCGTATTGAAGATCAGGATGAACACCATCACCGTCAGCCCGAACACCAGCGACAGCGACACCATCATCACCTGCATGCGGTCGCGCGCGGCCCGTTCGTCGCGCTGGTTGCGCTGCTGGGCCAGCTGCACCACCTGTTCGATCACGGCGCGCTGGCGCGCATAGGTGGTCCCCAGTTGCGCCAGCACACTGGCCGCGCCGGCCGCATCACGCTGCTGCAACGCCGGCAGCAACTGGCCGAAGGCCAGGTCATAAAATTGACTGGCCAGCGCATGGGAGTGGCCCAGGAACTGGGTCGCCAGCGCGCCGTCGAGCTGCTGAGCCTGCCAATAGCGGTGGCGCGCTGCGTATTCGCGCTGCAACTGGCGCAGCCGCTGCGTCAGCAGGCTCAGCCCGGCCGGGTCGGCCCGCTCCATCTGCAGGGTCACCAGATAGGCTTCGATGATGTAGGCCGGCGGCGGCAGGATGTCGGCCACCAGATCCTGGCCCTGCATGATGCGCTGGTAGATCGGGCCATTGACACGGATTTCCTCCAGCGCCCGGTAAACAATGGTGCCGCACAGGGCAAAGCACGCCAGCGAAAAGAACAGCAATAGTCGGAAGCGGTGCTGAATACTCAGTTGCTGCAACATGCGCTGCTCCTCGGGCTTACATGGTTACCACATCAGGTCGTCCGGAATCTGGAACGCTGCGTAAGGATCGTCTTCCTCAACCTCGGTACTGGCCTTGTTGACCCGCACCACCATGCTGGGGTCGCGCTCGGCAATCTTGTCCGCAATTACGCGCGGCACCAGCTCGGTGCTGCCGCCCTGGCAAACAATCACCAGCCGGCCCGCCACCAGATGCGCCTGCACCGCCGCCGATACATACAAGCGTTCGACCTTCTTGTCGAAGGTGTAGTGATAGGCGATATCACCGTTGCCCTTGCTTTGGCGATTTTGCTGCACCATCTGGGCGATCTGCGCCAGAATGGCTTTCTGGTTGGCGGCAGCGTCGCGCTGTGCATTCAGCTCGCGGGCCCGCTCGGCGTTCTTGCGCTGCAACTCCAGCGCCGCTTCGCGCGCCTCGTTGACCGTTTCGGTGCCGGTGCGGCGCTCGACTTTTTGCTGCTTGCTCTTGTCCTGGTTGATGACTTTGGCTTTCTTCTTGTCAACCAGGCCCGCTTTCAAAAACTGCTCTTGCAACGAGGCCATGCTACTACTCCAATAAGGGACCACCGGCCCCGGCAACAGCGCCGGGCGGCAGAAAGCGTTAGCATAGCAAACTCTGTTTGCTATACGGAAAAAACTCCATGCTGATTGCCGACCCATTATTCTATGCCGCCGCCATTCCCGCCGTCCTGCTGACGGGCATCTCCAAGGGCGGCTTCGGCAGCGCGCTGGGCGGTATCGGCGTACCACTGATGGCCTTGACGATCTCGCCCTTGCATGCGGCCGCCATCCTGCTGCCCGTACTGTGCCTGATGGATCTGGTCGGCCTGCGCGTGTATTTCGGCAAATGGGATAGCGCTAACCTGCGCATCATGCTGCCCGGCGCCCTGCTCGGCATCCTGGCCGGCACGCTAACGTTTGGCATGCTGAGCGAAAATGCGATCCGCATGCTGATCGGCGGCATCGCCGTCGTATTCACCCTGAATAACTGGTTCGGGCTGGCGGCGCGGCAGGCGGTGGCGGGCCGTTCACGGCTGAAGGGCACGTTCTGGAGCGGCGTTTCCGGGCTGACCAGCTTTCTGGCCCATGCCGGCGGCCCCCCGGCCATGATCTACATGCTGCCGCAACGGCTCGACAAGGTACGCTATGTGGCCACCATCAGCGTGTTCTTCGCCTTCGTGAATGCCGTCAAACTGATCCCGTATGCGTGGCTGGGCCAGCTGTCCGCCGACAACCTCGCCACCAGCCTGGTGCTGGCGCCGCTGGTGCCGGTCGGCGTGCGGCTGGGCATGTGGCTGCAAGACCGCATCAACCTAGTATGGTTTTACCGGATCTCGCAAACCTGTTTGCTGGGCACGGGCTTGCAACTGATCTATCAGGGCTGGTAGCCCGCCGCTGCCTTTATAATGTCGGCCCATGTCCGACTTGCTCCCCGACCCAGCCGATCTACCGCGTGCGCGCCAGCTCCCCGGCGCCTTGTGCGCGGCCGCCCTGCTGCAGTCGGCGCAGCCGCTGCGGCAGCGGCTACGGCTGTTCGAGGTCGGCTGCGGTAGCCACGCCTTGTGGCTGAGCGGCCACCTGCCGGGCGCGCGTTATCTCGATACCAGCTGGTTTGAACAGCCGCCGCTGTGGAATAAAGTACCCGACGCCGACCTGCTGGCCACGCTGCTGGCACATGGCATCGCGCACGATAGCTGCGTGCTGCTGTATGGCCGCAATCCACTGGCGGCGGCCCGCGTGGCCCAGCTGCCGCTGTACGCCGGGGTGCGCGACGTGCGCCTGCTCGACGGCGGTTTGCCCGCCTGGTGTGCTGCCGCCCTAGCGCTGGACAGCGGCCCCGTGCCGCCCTACCCGGCGCAAACGGCATTCGGCGCGCCGTTCCCGGCCCAGCCCGGCTATCTGATCGGCCTGCCGGACGCCCGCGCGCTGTTGCAG
>JBGSBQ010000237.1:0-6033 GCA_041730475.1 Sphingomonadaceae bacterium | reverse complement strand
CGAGTCGCTGGTGCGGATCGGTGAAGCCTTGCACCTGAGTCCGAATACGGTGACGACCTACCGCAGCCGCATTCTCGACAAGATGGGCCTGTCCAGCAATGCAGAACTGACGCGTTATGCGCTGGAGCACGGCATTATCTGAACCGTGTGTCACGGAACCCCTACATGAGGTCGCGGCGATGCTTGATTCCGTGACAGGCGCGCTTCGGCCATACTGCTGCTGTGATGTACCCATCAGGAGAACAAGATGAGCAGCGTGAGCCCTTTCAGCAAGTCCGCCAGCGAAGGTAAATGTGGCGGATGCCGTTTCCGCGAACTGTGCTTGCCCGTTGGCCTGAACGAGACCGAGGTCGGACGGCTGGACCAGATCATCGTGCGGCGCCGGCGCGTGGCCCGGGATGAGCCGTTGTTCCGCACCGGCCAGCCGTTCAACAGCTTGCACGCGGTGCACTTTGGCCATTTCAAGACGGCCCAGGTCAACTTGCGCGGCCAGCAGCAGGTCACGGGCTTCCAGATGGCCGGCGACGTGCTGGGGCTGGACGCCATCGGCAGCGGCCTGCACAGTTGCACCGCAGTCGCGCTGGATGATGCGGAAGTGTGCGAAATCCCCTACGCCAAGCTGAACGAGCTGTTCAGTCAGGTGCCCACGCTGCTGCAACAATTCCACCGCATCCTGAGCCAGGAAATCATGCGCGAGCAAAATGTGATGTTATTCCTGAGTAATATGCGGGCCGACCAGCGCTTCGCGCTGTTCCTGCTCAACTTGTCCGGGCGCTATGCGGCGCGCGGTTATGCGGCGGCCAGTTTCGGCCTGCGCATGTCGCGCGAAGACATCGGCGACTATCTGGGCCTGACGATAGAAAGCATCAGCCGGCTGTTGTCGCGCTTCCGCCGCGCCGGCTGGGTACGGGTGGAAAATCGTGAAGTGACGCTGCTGGACCGTCCGGCGCTGGAAGCGCTGGCCAGTGGTGCCGCCGATGTGGACGAGGCAGGCGGCGAACGCAGCCAGTTGCGCGCCGCCTGAGCAACAACAATAGAGTTACAGTGTGTCGCGCGCGGTTTCGGTCTGGCTGACGATCTGGCGCAGCTGGTCCGGCGCCAGCAGGTCAATGGCGCGGTTGCTGACCCGCACCGCACCACTACGACGAAAGGCCGACAGCAGGCGGCTGATGCTCTCCACGGTCAGCCCCAGGTAGGCAGCGATGTCTTCACGCGACATGCGCAGCTGAAATTGTTCGCCTGATTCCCCGCGCAGCTGGCAGCGCGCCGATTGCTCCAGCAGAAAGGCCGCCAGCCGCTGCGGCGCTCGTGCATTGCCCAGCATCAGCATCGCACCTTGCTGCCGTGCAATCTCGCTACTCATCAGATGGTGAAACTGGTGCTGCAGCCGGCTCTCCTGACCCAGCAGGCGAGCCAACGCAGCATACGGCAGCACGCACACCACGCTGTCGGTCAGTGCCACCGCGTCGCAGCCATACTGGCCACGGTCGAGTGCTTCCAGTCCCAGCAGCTCACCGGGCATATAGAAGCCGAGCACCTGGCTGGCCCCGCTGGGCGCGCTGCGCTGAGTCTTGAACTGGCCTGCGTGGATCGCAAACAGTTCGCTGCACGGCTCGCCGCGCCGGTACAGCGCGTCGTGCCGGCCGACCCGCATGCGCCGCTGCACACTGCGTTCCAGCCGTTCCAGCAGCACGCCATCGGCGCCATCGGGCAGGCAGCGCTGGCGCGCCTCGCAGGTATGACAGCTGGCGGCAGCGAAGCCGTCACGGGCGGCTCTGGCCTGGGCAAGTGAAATGGCGTGCATGATGGGCGCATGGTTAGGAATCAGCTTGCAGATTAGCTAGCTGTCCAGGAAAAACCTTTGATCCAGGTCAAATCTCGCCGTGTGCCATCATGTGCCGTGCTGGCGGTGTGCGCGTAGCGCGGCGGGCCGCATGGATCAGCTGGTCTGCCTGCACCAGCGCCCGCAATTCGGCGATGGTGACGCCACAGGCTTCGTGGATGCGCAGCACGATCTCGTCATTGACATCGGCCCGTCGGCGCCGCAGTTTGCTGATGCGTGGTGGCGCCACTTCCAGCACGCGGCATAGCGCCGCATCGTTCTTCAGTCCGAGGCGGTCGATCAGCGTGTCCAGCAGCAGGTGCGGATAGTTGACGGTGGTGCGATTCGGGGGGAATTGGCTGCTCATGCTGCTTCCTTGTCCAAGGTGAGGGGGGTATCGCTGTAATAAATAGCGCCGATCGCGGCCAGTGCTTGCGCATCGCGGAACAACGCTGCCACACAGGCCGTATCAAAATGTTTGCCGCATTCGGCCAGCAGGTAGTCCTTAGCCCGTTGCGGGCTCCAGCTGGACTTGTAAGGACGTTCCGACGTCAGCGCGTCATACACGTCCGCCACCGCCACGATGCGCCCGTACAGCGGGATGGCGTCGCCCGCCAGGCCGTTCGGGTAGCCACTCCCGTCATAGCGTTCGTGGTGGGTCAGCGCGATCACCGAGCCGGCCTGCAGCAGCGGTGAGGCACTGTCAGCCAGGATGTCGGCGCCGATCTGGGCATGGGTGCGGATCACCCGCATTTCGTCGGCTGTCAGGCGTCCTGGTTTCTGCAAGATGGCGTCCGGGATGCCCATCTTGCCGATGTCATGCATGGGCGCCGCGTTGCGGACCAGTTCACATTCCTCCGGCGCCAGCCCGAGATTGCGGGCCACCAGTTCGGCATAGGCGGCCATGCGCAGCAGGTGGGCCCCGGTTTCCGGGTCACGGTATTCGGCCGCGCGCGACAGCCGGTGGATCGCTTCGCGCTCACGGGCGGCGATATCGGCGGTCGCCTGGCGCACCGATTCCGCCAGTTGCTCGGCGTGGCGCGCCAGGTCGAGCTGGGCCCGGCGCAGCGACAACAGGTTGCCGACCCGGGCATTGAGCTCGACAAAATTGACCGGTTTGGTCAGGAAATCGTTCGCGCTCAGGCGCAGCGCTTCATGCCGCACCATGCGGTCATGGTCGGCCGTGACCATCACCACCGGGACCTGGCTCATGCCGGGCAGGGCCCGGAAGCGGCGCAGGAATTCCAGGCCATCCATGGCGGGCATCATGTAATCGACCAGCACCAGGTCCGGCATATGGTAGCTGCACCAGTCGAGCGCGGCCTGCGGATCGGCCATCGCGATCGGCGCGTCGTCGGACAACATGCTCAGCATATGGCTGAACAGGTCGAGGTTGGTAGGGTCATCGTCAATCAACAGAATGTGCATGGCGGTTCTCCTCAGGCGCTCAATACCAGTTGGGGGACAGGACGCAGGGCGCGCGGCGCCCGGGATGGCGGCCGCGCAGTGCTGTAGGCGGGGGCTGCGGTACGGCTGGCGCCACCGGCGTCGAGCTGGAATACGCCGACGGCGTGCAGCAGCGAACCGGCCTGCGCCTGCAAGGCGGCGGCGGCGGCGGCCGCCTCTTCCACCAGCGCGGCGTTTTGCTGGGTGACGTGGTCCATCTGGCTGACCGCTGCATTAATCTGGCCCAGACCGGCACTTTGCTGCTGGCCGGCCATGACGATGTCGTGCATCACCGCGCTGACGGCGGTGATACGCTGTACCAGCTGGTCCATGCCGGCGCCGGCTTGCTGCACCAGCGCCACACCGGCTCCGACATGGGTATCGGTATTGCTGATCAAGGTCTTGATATCCTTGGCGGCGGTCGCCGAGCGTTGCGCCAGATTGCGGACCTCCGTTGCCACCACGGCAAAGCCGCGTCCCTGCTCGCCAGCGCGGGCCGCTTCGACGGCCGCGTTCAGGGCCAGAATATTGGTCTGGAACGCGATGCTGTCGATCACGCTGATGATGTCATTGATCTGTTTCGCGGCGTTGCTGATCTGCTCCATGCTGGCCACCGCCTGATGGACCACGCTGCTACCATCACGGGCGGCGTTGCTGGCCTGCTGGGCCAGTGTCTGGGCCTGCTGCGCGTTGTCGCTGTTCTGGCTGACGGTGACGGTCAGCTGTTCCAGCGATGCCGCCGTTTCTTCGAGTGCGCTGGCTTGCTGTTCGGTACGGCCTGACAGGTCGAGGTTGCCGGCCGCAATCTGGCTGGCGGCACTGGCGATCTGATCGCTGCCTTGCTGGACCTGCCCAACGATGTCGCGCAGGCTGGCTGTCATCTCGGCTTGCGCTTGCAGCAGCTGGCCGATCTCATCGCGGCGCTGGCTGGTGGCACGGGGCGCCAGGTCGCCGCTGGCGACCCGGCGCGCGCTGGCCACGGCGGCCGCTAGTGGCACTGTGATCGAGCGGCTGATCCACCAGCCTAACAGAGAGCAGGCGAGCAGCGCGGCGGCGACCAACAGCATCAGCGTAGGGCCGGCCTGATCGGCCATCTTGGTGGTTTCGGCGCCACTGTCGCGCATCAGCACTTTTTGCAGGGCGATCAGCTGATCGAGCACCTTGACATAGGCATCGCGGCTCTGGCTCAACGGACCGTGTAGCAGGTCGATGGCGGCGTCGCGTTCGCCACTGTCGAGCAATTGCGTGTAGCGGGTGCGCTGCGCCAGAAACTCCTTGCGGTGGCCCTCCAGCTGCTCCAGCAGGGCGCGTGCTTCGGGGCGCTGCAGGATGCGTTCCAGCTGCCCGAGGTTGGTGCTAATGACAGCACTGTCGGCCAGCATGCTTTGTTCGGCGTCCTTGCGTGCTGCCGGGTTATCGGTGACGACCAGATCGGACAACGTTGCCGTCGTATGGTTCAGTCCATCCCGCACGCCTTGCAGCAGCTCGACTTTCGGATACAGGTTATTGACGACCAGGTCGACCTGATCACTGACACGCTCGAAGCGGAAATACATGGTGGTCGAGATCAGCAGCAACAGGATCAGCATGGCACCAAAGCCGAGCGCTAACTTGTGAGCGATTTTCAGGTTGGACAAATTCATATAGGAGACACTTCTTCAGAGGTGATTTAAGCGGCAAGGGCGTTGATCGGGGTATCGAGCTGACGCAGCAGTGCGTCGCCATCCAACATGGCCAGCAGCCGATCGCCCAGCATCGCGATGCCGCTCAGTGGCGGTGCCAGCGCCGTGGTGGGCAAGGTGGGGGCGGGCTGAATATGCCGGGGTTCCAGTTGCACCACGTCGGCCACCCGGTCGACCACCATGGCGGCGTGGCGCAGGCCGGAACTCAGCACGATGACAACCGTGGTGGCGTCATAGTCGGGATCGACCTGTCCGTAGCGCA
Organism: Sphingomonadaceae bacterium; assembly: GCA_041730475.1. GTDB lineage: Bacteria > Pseudomonadota > Gammaproteobacteria > Burkholderiales > Burkholderiaceae_D > Rugamonas. Next base: position 821 of record JBGSBQ010000237.1, on the reverse strand, counting down.
GGCGCAGGTCAATCAATGGCATGATGTTACCGCGCAGGTTAATGATGCCCAGTAACCACGCGGGCACGCCGGCCAGTCGGGTAACATGGTCAAAGTCGCGTAGTTCTTGCACTAGCGTGGTGTCGATGGCATATTCTTCGGCGCCAACGCTGAACACGAGGCTGTCGCGCAGGACGGCAGGCTTATCATGGATGCTGGCGAGTGACAGGGTAGACATAGTGGACTCCGGTGACGTGTGTAGGTCTGGTGTCAGCTTTGCGCCCGGCGCATTCAGCGGCATAATGTGTCCGCAAGGAGTTCAGGTGGGAAAGCTGATGTTGCTGTAAATCATTATATGACGAAATTGCGAAAATCAGTAAAATCAAGTTATTAAATTTTTTAATTGGGGAATTTTCTGTGACCATGAAACGCAGCGAGCCAGTAACGGCCGAGGTATGTACGACTCAGCGGGCTGCTGAAATCCTGGGGATATCTGTATCCTCTGTGCAACAATTGGTCGAGGCGGGTGTCATCGAAGCCTGGAAAACCAAGGGCGGGCACCGCCGCATCCCTTTGCAGGCCGTACTGGATTACAAGGCCGCACCCCAGTCGGACGCGTCGCGTCCTGCCGCGTCGGCGCACTCGGGCACGCCGTCCGTGCTGGTGGTCGAAGACAACCCGCTGCAGCGCGCCGTGTATCAGCGTCAGTTTGCAGCGTGGCAATTGCCGCTGAATCTGACGTTTTGTGAAAATGGCTATCAGGCTTTGATGGAGATCGCGCGCCGCCGGCCTGATATATTGCTTGCCGACATCGTTATGGAGGGGATCGATGGGTATGAAGT
>JBGSBQ010000236.1:0-6048 GCA_041730475.1 Sphingomonadaceae bacterium | reverse complement strand
GGCCTGTGGCATGGTGCCGCATGGACTTATGTGCTGTGGGGCGGCCTGCACGGGATATACCTGATACTGCAGCATGGCTGGCGCGCGTGGCGGGGCGATGCAACGCCGGCGTGGTGGGGGCGGGGACTGACTTTTCTGGCCGTGTTACTGGCATGGGTCGTGTTCCGTGCCCCCGACCTGAGCACCGCATTCGATATTTGGGGGGCGCTGGCCGGCCAGAACGGCGTGGCGCTGCCGCATGGCCTGACCGCAATGCAGTCGTGGCTGGCGATGCTGGGCTGGCACCCCACGTTCAGCGGAATACGCTGGATCGAACTGGGCGGGACAGGCTTGCCGGTGCTGCTGCTGGCCGCGTCGATCGCCTGGGCCATGCCGAACACGCAAGAAATATTTGCTCATTATTCGCCCGCGATTGAAAGAATATTTCAACAGAGCCCATCATGGCTGCGCTGGCGTCCCAGTCCGGCCTGGGGGCTGGGCCTGAGCGCATTGTTGTTGTGCTGCCTGTTCAGCATGAATCAGGTCAGCGAATTTCTCTATTTCCAGTTCTGACCATGAAAACGCTCCCTTTGGCATGGCGCAGCTATGTGGCGCTGGTGGTTGGCAGTTCCGCTGCAGTGGTCGCGGCGGTACTCGGCCTGAACTATGTGCTGGACCCTTATTTGATCCATCAGTGGCAAACGCCGCGCATGTACCAATTACGGCCGCAGCGCGAGAAGCTCAGCGCCTGGGGCAAGACCTATGCCTTGGCAAGGCTGCGGCCGCAAGTGGTCTATCTGGGGAATTCGCGCACCGAATTGGGCTTGCCCGCCGATTTTCCTGCCTTTGCGAAACAGCAGGTATTCAATGCGGCCTTATCGGGCGCATCGCTCAGCGATGCCATGGGAATGGCCCGCCATGCTGCGTACATGGGGCCGGTACAGACTGCCGTGTGGGGCATCGATGCGCCATCGTTCCACCTCGCCGTCGGCAACACCGATTTCAACCGGGAGCTGGTGGCCGATGCGCGCTGGTATGGCTTGCGCCGTACGCTACTGGATTTGAAACGCGCCCTGAGCGTCGATATGACACTCGATTCCCTGCGTATTTTGCGCGGAACATACGGCAGCGTCTGTCAATCCAGTCTGGTATTTCGGGGACAGCGCGATGATGCCTGCATCAATGACCGTATTCACGGCTGGGGCGGCACGCAGGCAGCAATTGCGCCGCGCTTGGACGAATTTGTGCGCGGCGACGGTCCGGAGGCAGATGCGTTGGCAGCACTCGATCACAGCGTGCAGCAACTTTGCAACGTCCGTACACGCGTGCGCCTGTACATCAACCCGACCCACGCGATGATGCTCGACGCCCTGTACTGGAGCGGCAAGTGGCGCGCCATGGAGCAATGGCAAGTTGCGCTTACCAACTGGGCCGCGAAGATGCGGGGCCGTCAATGCGATGTGCGCCTGTTCGATTTCTCCGGTTTCAACAGCGTGACCACCGAAGCTATCCCGAAGGCGAGTGGCCAGCGTGGCATGCAATATTACTGGGAAACGTCACACTACCGCGCCAACGTCGGCCGCATGATACTGGCCCGCCTCTTTGCCAGCGGCGACGTGCCAGCTGATTTTGGCGTGGAGTTGCTGCCGCAGCAGATGGCACAGCATCTGGCGGCGTTACGCGCCGGGCGCGAGGCATTCCACCAGGATCATCCCATCGAAACCGCGATGGCACGGCAGGCCGCTGCCGGCGCCCGGCAACCCTAGTTATTCCGCTGTAATACGGCGCAGCCTTTCTCGCAGGCCAGCAAGGCCAACGCCAGCGCCGGGTTTTCCTGTTGCCAGCGCGCGATGATGGCGCGTTCGTCGGGGCGTGCCGCGTCATCCAGAAAGACACAACCATGGGCTGCAAGGCGTTCAAACAGGCGCGGGCCGGCCGGGTAACGCGCCAGCGCGCCGATCGCTTGAGGCGGACCATCGATGACCAGCAGGTCTATCGCCGCCTCCATGGGCAACTGCGTCAGGTCGTACCAGATCCAGTCGGCGCCATCAATCACCTGCGGTACCAACGGGGCATCGATGACGGCGGCCCAGTCGAGCAGGCCATGCAGGCGTAACTGTTCCCGGGTGTGTGCCGCGTAGACCGGATCGTGTTCCAGACTGAGCACCTTGCCGACGCCATTTAATTGCAAACAGCGCGCCAGTACCAGCGTCGAGACGCCACTGCTGCATTCCAGCACGGTGTGTGGCGCGCGGCTGCGCACATGGCGTACCAGTTCCAGCAGAAAGTCGGGCGACGCCGCCCAGCCCCTGGTCGGCGGCAGACTGTGCTGCAAGCCGAGTTCGGCGTACAGGCCGTGGACAGCCTCGATCTGGCGAAACAGCGTGGCCGCTTCCTGCCGCGTCCGGTCATGCACGTCATGCATCAACAGGTGGATGGCACGAACCTTGTGCAACAGATACAAGCCGAGTGGCAGACTGGCAAGGTTGGCGGCAGCGATCAATTCGGCTTGCATAGCGGGCCTTTCAGGGTGGTGGGGCGACTTTGCTGATGACGTAACGATGTTTGCCGCTGGCCTCAGGGGCAATTTCGCTGACTTCTTCGATGGCGATTTCTACGGCGTGTCCGAGGCGGGCGCGGAACTGGGCGATGATGTCGGCGCGTAAGCCGACTGCGAGCGAGTCGCGGCAGACCAACTGGATGCGCGTCAGCGCCAGACTCTCTTGCACGATGCGAAACGCCTGGATCGCTGCTTGATCGCGCAAGACGTAGATCAGCGCCAGACCGTGCAGCACCGTGCCATCCTGCGCCACCACGAAGTCGGTTACCCGTCCTTCTATCCGTTGCAGCAACGGTAGGCCACGCCCACAGCGGCAGGGCTGGGTTGAAAGGGCGCCGACATCGCCGGTCGCGTAGCGTATCAGCGGGAAGTCGGCATTGGCCAGATGGGTGACGACGATCTCGCCACTGTCGCCATCGGCGACGGGCTGGCCGTCGCGATCGAGAATTTCGACCACGATGTCTTCGGCACTGATGTGCATGCCGCCTTCCGGGCACTCGTGGGCGATAAAGCCGGCGTCGCGCCCGCCATAACCGTTGGCTACCGGGCAGCCTAGCGTCGCTTCCAGCAGCCGCCGCTGCTCGTCATACAGGCGTTCGGCCGTGACAAACACGACCTTGACGCCGCAATCGTTCAAAACCAAGCCCTTTGCCATGGCATGCTGCGCCAGCCGGCACAGTGCTGACGGATAGCCGAACAGCATGGCCGGACGCCATTCGCGCAACTGGCGCAAATAAGCGTCCAGATTCGGCGCGGACAGCGCAAAAGCTGGCCAGAGCCGGGTACGCATCAGCCGATCGCGCCATAGACGGATGCGATCCTGCCGGCTCAATTCTATCGGGGAGCCCCACAGTACGGCTTCCTTGTCGCCCACATCCACGCCCCACCAACGGGTGGCGCGCCATTTTGCCGCGACGTCGTGGCTGATGCGCTCACGCCCAAGGTAGAAAATCAGCGGCTCGCCGCTGGAACCGCCAGTGTTGAAGCGTTGTAGCACGCCGGCCCGGTCGGAGCGGAAGGCATCGCGCTGCGCGTTGATGGTGGCTTTACGCAGTACCGGCAGGCGCGCCAAATCGCTGCGCTGGCATGTCGCGCCGGGCTGGAAGTCCCGCTCCGCAAACAGTTGGCGGTAATACGGCACATGCTTACCGGCACTCATCAGCAGCTTGCGCAGCCGTTGCGATTGCAGCGTGTCCAATTGTTCGGGCGAATACCATTGGCTTCGTTCGAGCTGATGGCGCCGCAGTGCACTGTCGTGCCGTTTGAATAATTCCTGCAGCGGGAACAAGCAGCGCGCGATCAGGCGGGTGTATAGCGGACGGCGCTGGCATCGCTGTACGCGCCGATAGTGCACGGCCAGCAGGGGCGCAATGCAGTTCCAGCCAAACTGCTGGACCAATTGGACGCCACGTTGCGCCAGTTGCTCTGCCAGCGCTGGCGTGCCGAGCACGTCGAGCAGCGCGGCAGCCATCGCCGGTGCGTCACCGGCCGGCACCAGCAGCGCTGTGCTGTGGTGCTGTAACAGGTAAGGAATCCCGCCGACATTGGTGCTGACCACGGGCAATCGGCTGGCCAGCGCCTCCAGCACCGAATTGGGCATATTGTCGGCCCGGCTGGGATTCAGCAGCACGGCGCTTTGGCGGTAGAGCTCGGCCATCGTGGCAGGGTCGCACAGACCAGCGAAGTGCACCGCCTCGGCCGGCAGCAGCTCGCGGGCGAGCTGGCGCAATGCCGCTTCCGCATGGCCCGTGCCGCACAACACCAGACGGGCCTGAGGCAGCTGCTCACGCACCAATACCATGGCCCGGATCGCTGAGGCATAGTCGTAGATTGCTTCGAGGTGGCGTGCCACCAGGATCTGCGGTCTGGTGGAAGGTGCAGCCGGCGGCGCGGGCTGAAACCGATGTAAGTCGATGATATTCGGCAGTACCTGACACGCCAGCTCGTAGCGCGCGAACACGGCCGCGAGGAAGCCTGACGGCACCAATACGGCATGGGCACGGCGCAGCGTCGGCCGCACAAGCCAGTGCTGCGCCGCCATGAACGACGCCGCCTCGCCGCCACGATAGTTGACCAGCACGCCAATGCCGCGCAGCCGCCCGATCCAGATCGCGGGCGCAGCGTGCAGATGCCAGGACCAGCCGGAATTGGCCATGACATGGAACAGGTCGACCCGACCGGCACAGCGCCAAAGCTGCCACAGCAGCGGTAGCAAGCGCGCCAGCGCCCGCACGCCCCACACGCCAGCCAGTAGGCGTGGCACGGCTGCATTGGTGGCGACCGTCTCGACACGGGCACCGCCAGCACGCAGCAGCGCTGCAAGCTGGGCGGTCTGGTTGGCCATGCCGCCAGCGGGCGGCGGCAGGGGACCGACCAGGCCGATCCGCAAACCGGCAAACGCGGATACCGGGGACGGCGTGGTCATGTGGGGCAGGGCGCGAGGCGCCGATAGATGGCGCTGTAGCCGGCAACACTAGTGGGCCAATTCCTCTCGGTTTCCACGTACCGCCGTGCTTGCTGGCGCAGTGCCGGCCAGGTTTCGGCGTGGCGCACCAGTTGCACGACACGCTCGGCCAGTGCCTGCGCCGAACCCGCCTCAAACAGGATGCCGGTCTTGCCGTCTTCGATCAGCTCGCGATGGCCACCGACGTCCGATGCGACCACCAGCCTTCCCAAGGCCATGGCTTCCAGTGGTTTTAGGGGCGTGACCAGATGCGTCAGGCGCATCGGCAAGCGCGGGTAGACCAGCACATCGACCAGCTGGTAATAGGCATGGATGTCCTGATGCGGCACACGGCCAGCGAAGCGTACCCGGTGTTCCAGCCCCAACTGGCGTGCCTGCTGGCGTAATTCGGCCTCCTGTGGGCCGCCGCCGACCAGCAATAGCTGTAGCGAGGGAATGGCGGCCAGCATACGGGGCAGGGCCTCCAGCAACAGCTGCAAGCCTTCGTAGGCGTAGAACGAGCCGATGAAACCGAGCACCAGATGACCGGTCAGCCCAAGCTGATGGGCCAGCATGCCGTTGCCCGGCGCCGTGGCAGGAAAACGGCGGATGTCGACGGCGTTCGGTATCACCGTGATCTTTTGCAGCGGAATACCCCGTGCGGCAATATCGTCGCGCAGGCCGCTGCAGATGGTGGTGACGGCGTCGACCCGGCGCAAGGTGTAACTCTCCAGTGCACGACTGAGCCGATAGCGCAGGCCGCCTGCATGACTGGTGCCATGGTCGACCGCGGCGTCTTCCCAGAAGGCACGGATTTCATACACCACCGGAATCTTCAACGCCCGCCCAACCCATAGCGCTGCCAACGCGTTCAGCGATGGCGAATGGGCATGCAGGATGTGCGGGCGGGTATGGCGGGCGATCTGTTGCAAGCGCCGTTTCAGGCCCAGCACGATGCCAGCTTGCCGTAGTAGCGGCAGCCGGGCCCACCACGACAGGATAGGCGCGGTGCGATAAAAGTGCCAGCCGTCCACCTCGTGCTCGGGGGCAGCGCCGTGCTGGCGGC
>JBGSBQ010000235.1:0-6053 GCA_041730475.1 Sphingomonadaceae bacterium | reverse complement strand
GGCCATGGGATTGATGGCAGCCAGTTGTGGATCGTTCCATTGGGTTATTTTCCCAAGGTAGATGTCAGCCAGGACTGCGCCCGTTAATTTTATTTGTCCCGGACCAAAACCAGCGAGATTAATCACTGGTACCACGCCGCCCATAATGACCGGAAATTGAACCAGGCCATCCTCTTCCAGTTCGTCAATGGCAAGCGGCATATCGGATGCCCCGAAGTCGACGGTTTTCGCCTTAATCTGCTTGATGCCGCCGCCGGAGCCGATCGACTGATAATTCAATCCATTTCCCGTACTCTGTTTATAAGCATCGGCCCATTTGGCAGCGATTGGATAAACAAATGTTGAACCTGCACCGGTCATATCGGCGGCTGCTGCGGGAATGAGGGTGCCCAGCGTAATAAGGGTTGCTGCAATAGTTTTAAATGATGAAGTAATTTTCATGGGGTATTCTCGATAAGGTTGGGTGAAACCGATCGAGATTGTAGGAGTGGATTATGACGGCACGATTACATGAGATGCAGCCGATGGAGTAAATAAGAAATACGTAATGGATAGTGTTGAATTGAATTTTTCGGATAAAAATTAAGTTAAAATTAAGTTGGGTTCTTGATAATAATACGCCGCCATATTTCTGCTGTTTCGGTGTCGTACTCATATATCTGAGTCTGGAATTTTATAATCTATTGAATGTCCATCATGAAAAACATATTTATTTGTGCGACCGTTGCTGCAATGCTGGGCGCCTGTGCGACGCCGGTTGCCCCGCCAGCGTCGGTTGCGCCCAGTGCTGTGGTTCCGCATGCCAGCGTGCCGCAAGCTGCGGTGGTGGCTGCCCCCCTTACGCAAGCATTGCCGCCTTACAAAGACCCAGCGAATATTCTGTATAGAGAGCGTACGGTCTATTTTGATTTCGACAGCTACACGGTGAAACCCTTGTATGACACGGCCGTGGCGGCGCACGGGAAATTCTTGAGCAGCGTTCCTGCGCTGAAGATTCGGATCGAAGGTAATACCGACGAGCGCGGTGGCGCAGAGTACAATCTGGCACTGGGACAGAAGCGCGCTGAAGCATTGCGTAAGGTACTGGTCGTGCACGGGGCCAACGCATCACAGATTGAGGCCGTCAGCTATGGCAAAGAGAAGCCGAAGGCGGCAGGCCATGATGAGTCGGCGTGGTCACAAAATCGGCGTGCCGAAATCGTTTATCCTTAATCGCGGTCGCAGTGGGCCGTTCGCCGCAGGACCGCTGCCGCTGGCCGGGCAAACAATGCCATGTCGCCGTTGGTCCTCGCGGACTTGACCCCGCACCAGAAAGATAGCCTGCGATGAATCTTCTGCTGATCGAAGATGATCTCTTAATCGGCGACAGCATCCGCCAGGCCCTGGCAACCGAGGACATGCAGGTAGTCTGGCAACGCAGTGGCGCCGGCATTCTGGCTGCGCTGGCCGCAGCCAGTTACGATGCCCTGTTGCTGGATTTAGCCTTGCCCTGCCTTGATGGTATCGAGGTGTTACGCACCTTGCGGGCCGCGGGGCATGATCTGCCGGTGATGATACTGACGGCACGCGATACCGTGTCGGATCGGGTGCGTGGCCTCGACTGCGGTGCAGACGACTATCTGGTGAAACCCTTCGATTTTGATGAATTGCTGGCACGGGTGCGGGCGCTGGTGCGCCGGGCGCGAGGGCGGCGCCAGCTGGCCTATCTGGGCGACAAGCTGATGCTGGACACGGATGCCCGTATCGCGCTGGTGGAGGGGGTATCGGTATCGTTGTCTGCCAAAGAATGGGCGATTATGGATTTGCTCGTTGCACGCCCCGGCATGATCTTTTCGCGTGCGAAATTAGAAGAGCGTTTATACGGCAATCTCACTGACATCGACAGCAACGTGGTGGAAGTCCACATCCATAGCCTGCGCCGGAAATTGGGGCAGCATGCGATCGTCAATGTGCGTGGCCTGGGCTACATGGTGGTGAAAAGCAAATGAACGGGATCCGCAGCCGGCTCTTGGTATTACTGGGGGGGCTCATCATCCTTGCCAGCGTGATTCAGTTTGCGGCGTCGTTTCGCGCCGCGCTGGGGCAGGCGAATCGCTTGTTCGATGCGCAAATGCAGCAAATTGCACAGTCGCTGCGACAAACCCATGGGGTGGTACTGGACGCTGACAGTGATTTCCCGCAAGAGTTCGACCTGGTGATCCAGATGTGGCGTGCCGAGCAGGTCACGGTGTACCAGCGGCGACCGCATCGGATGCTGCCAGTGCGGGCTGCCCTGGGCTATTCGACAGTCTTGCTGGACAACGGTGAGTGGCGAGTGTATGCCGCGCAGTTCGAGGGCGGTGTGGTGCAAGTTGCTCAGAAAATGGCGGCGCGGCGCACCGAGGCCGTCAGTCTTGCCGTCAATACCTTATGGCCAATCTTGCTGACCTCACCGTTGCTGCTGGCCGCGATGTGGTGGACGGTGACGCTGGCGCTGCGTCCCCTTGTCTACGTGCAACAGCAATTAGCGCAGCGCGACGTCCAGTCACTGCACCAGGTGGACCCGGCACAGGCTCCGCGCGAAATTGTCCCGCTCATCAATGCCATCAATAGTTTGCTGATTAAAGTACGCAGTGTCATCGAGCTGCAGCGTCAGTTTGTCGCGGACGCCGCCCATGAGCTACGCTCGCCGCTAACCGTCCTGCAGGTGCAAATCCAGTTGCTTGGCCGGCAGCAGCCCGCACCCGAGCGGCTGGCCTCGCTCGATGTCATGGGACGCGCCATCGCCCGTAGCAGTCGGATGGTCGAACAACTGCTGGGGTTGGCGCGGCAGGATGCCATGCGCGAGGTTGAGGGGACTGAGGGCTGTCTGGACCTGAACCAATTTACGATGGCGGCGATCGCAGAGGTCGCTGATTTTGCCGCGCACAAACGCGTCGAGTTGAGTTTTCTCGACGCAACTGCGGTACAGATACATGCCGACGCCGACAGTCTGATGATCATGCTGCGGAATTTACTCGATAACGCGGTGCGCTACACCCCCGCTTATGGCGGGGTCACCATCGGCGTTTCGGCCAGCCCTGCGCAGGCGATCTTGTCGATTGCAGATTCTGGGACGGGGATACCGGAGACGGAGCTGGAACGGGTGACGGCGCGCTTTTATCGGGTGCCGGGCTCGAATGAAAGCGGTAGCGGACTGGGCTTGGCCATTGTCGCGGCGGTGGTCCAGCGCATGGGCGCCGAACTGCAATTGCGGAATTCGCCGCAAGGGGGACTGGTCGTCAAGGTCATATTTCAGCGGGCGCTGGCATGATGGCCCGCTGGTGTACGTACCTGAGTGCGGTAGCAGCGTCGGGGAATGCCGACACCGGCAGCGATGAGAGGCTCCGGTTTCATGGCGGCGCCCGGAATGTTCCAGCATCGATTGCCTGCATCAGGGTGTCTGGAGTTCTTTTTTGGGAGGCATTCTGAGATGCGTTTGGTCGATGCGGCGGAGACCTCCTGCCGAGAAAAAGAGGCGATCCGGAAGGCACAGTGCGCGGCGCAGAACCGCTTGCTGCTGAAATTATGTTGCCTGAATCTGGTCGTGGACTTGACTATATATGGTGCATCGACTCGCGGTGAACCCGGCGCGGTAGTGGAATCCATCTTGCTACCGCTCGCGGTGGTGAGCGCCATTGCGCTCGCCGTCACGATGACCCGCCGCGTCATGCTGCTGCTGCGCCGTGAGCGTTGACGGCGCAGCAGCGCAGCGAGGCGGCTTCCCCGCATGGCCTGGATGCGCTGGCACCGTCAACTGGTGTCAGTGCTTAGAAGCTGACGGTCAGGCCGATGTCGACAGAGCGCCCGTAGCCTGGTAGCGCGGTCAGGGCACCACCTTGCGCCTTGGCGCCGGACAGGTAGATGCCCCCTAACGGATCAGCGTAGTTCTTATCGAGCAGGTTGTTTATGCCCGCCACCAGTTGTGCGTTGCTGCGTAACTGGTAGCGGGTGCGCAGGTTGAGCAAAGCATAGCCTGCGCTGCCAGGTTCCAGCCGACGGGCATCGCGGTACGCTTTCCGGGCCACGATTTTGGTTTCGATCTGGTTGTGCCAGGCTCCCAAGGCGTGCTCCAGTGTGAGCAAGGCATTCAACGGCATCATGTGATACAGATTGCCGCCATCGATGCGCTTGCCGCGCGTGTAGGCGGCATTGCCGGTGAAGGACAAGGCGCCGATCGCACTGTCCGCAGTAAGGGGGACGCTCCAGGATAGATTGCTGCCATATAGACGGGCATCATGATTGGCGAACTGCAGCAAGGCGCCTTGGGCACGCATATTCATGTAGGGGTTAAATGTGCCGAGTACATCAACGTCGATGTAATCTTGTACCCGGGTAAAGTAGGGCTGCACTTTGATGAACCATGCTGTGGCATCGCTACCGCCGTGCCAGTGCCCCGTCATGCTCAGCGTGTACGCAGTTTCGGGCTGTAGATCGAGATTGCCGACATAGCCGTTCGCGTCGCCGAACCAGTTGGTCATGGTCATTGCCATGCTACCTCGGCCCCAGGTGTAGCGCTCGTACAGATTCGGTGAGCGTGTCTTGCGCGCTGCCGCGAATTCATAGGTACTGGTGTTGCTGGCATCGAAGCGCGTCAGGGCGGTGAGATCCAGGTTGCCATCGCGCTGTTGATGGGCGCGCGCGTTGAAGCCGGCGGCGGCGGCGGCATCCTTCATGTTCATCATGTTGTCGGCGTAGGGCTGGACCTTGCCGGTGTCCATCCGTACGGACTCCCAGCGTGCCCCCAGCAGGGAAGTCCACAATGGATAGTGGCGCATTTCAATTTCGCCGTAGAGCGCGACCCGGTCCCGTGCCCCACCGTTGATATTTACATACGTTTGTGGCCCCATCATCATGGAACCAGGCACGGCAGGCCAGAAGTCGTCGAGGCGGAAAGTATGATATTCCTGTCCCAAGCGCAGCTGAGATAGTTCACCGAGTGGCAGGCTGGCTTTCAGCGCATAACCGGCATTGCGTCCATGCGTTACCATTGGCATGGCGCCGGTTCGCTCAGGCGAGAAGAATCCCATGGTGTGATCTGTGGTCTGATGGTAGGCGCTGGCGTCGACTTCTCCCCAGGCAAATCGGCCAAGGTATGCAAGATTGGCGAATCTGCTGCTATTGTCAGTCATGTCCATGTACTGGTTGGGGAAACCCTGATACGGGATATGCTGGAGACCAGCCCGCAACGTCAGTTGTTGGTGCTGGTCGCGGAAGGCCAGGATCAGCGCTTGATTGATGCTTTCGTATTGGCTGCCCAATACCCGGCGGCCAACGCCATCCTCATAGCTGTGACCGCGTGCGTACGCCGCGTTATAGCCAATACTCATGACTTCACTGGCAGTGCTGACGGCGATGCCGCCGTTGATGGCGTCACCGTTGCTGCGCCCGCTCAGGGTGGCCTTGCCACCAGATTTCATCCCTTCCCCAGGCCCGGCGAACACGGGTGCCGCCGACTTGACGGCGACCGTGCCACCGATGCTGTCGCCGCCGCTACTGACGGGGGTGACGCCCGCCAGTACTTCGATGCGCCCGATTTGGGTGGGGGCGATGTAAGACAGGGGCGCATTCATGTGATTGGCGCAGGCGGAGGTGATTTCCATGCCATCAATGCGAATCTTCAGACGGTCGTCGCCAAGGCCGTTCAAGACCGGCAGGCCGGAGACGCCGCCGGCCTGCGCCACGCTGTAGCCGGCGGTATTGCTGAGTAGCAGGGCGCTGTCGCTGCTACCGTGCTGGCGCATATGCCAGCCCTCACTCACGGCAGAGACGATGATTTTCAGGCGCGGGTCGATCGATGGCGACATGTCGGCTTGTGCGTTGGCTTGGAGCATGGTACTGCCAGCGGTGCTGGCCAGGAAGAAGGAAAGCAGAGATTGTTTCATGATCTATTTGTCGATTGGAGTGTTGGTGAAAGTGAGCGCCGATGGCGTGCGCAGGACTTCCGGGCGCAGCTAGCGTCCACGCGCTGCGTGCGGCGGAGCGTGGACGCTGCTGGCGCATTGGTCGCCGGCGCGCGATGCCTACGGTGGCAG
>JBGSBQ010000234.1:0-6055 GCA_041730475.1 Sphingomonadaceae bacterium | reverse complement strand
AGCACGCCGCCCGAGCACCCCCATGCGACGTCCGACGCCACGACCGCGAACATGGTGCGCGTCTGCGACCGCTGCGGCACGGTCTGCTCCGCCGACCAGGAGTGGTGCCTGAACTGCGGCGTGCGCATGACGGAGCCCAGCCAGCGGCTCCCCGGCCTGCGTGCCACCGGCCTCGTCGTCGCGCTCGCGGTGCTGCTCGCGGGTGGCGCGGCCGCCGCGTCCTACGCCGCGCTCCGGGGTGAATGCGCGCCAGCCCGCAAGCTGGTTAGCGCCCTCGGCGTTTAGCCCCAATGGCGTAAAAACTCGGGTCAGACGGGGACGCCGAGTCCCGCCGGGTCTGACCCCGGGGTTTGGGCTGGGGGTAAAAAATGCGCGCTAGCCCGCAAGCTGGGTAGTGCCTTAATTCCGCTCGCGCAGGATGCGGTTGACGCCGGCCACACGCCGCACATTGCGCAGCAGCCCCGCCAAATGCACCCGATCCTTGACCTGAATCGTGAAGCGCAGCTGGTGCAGCACGTGTTCCTTGTCCTCGTCCATGCCAACATAGGTGATGTTGCCATCAGACTCGCCGATTTCCGCCGCCACCCGCGCCAGGATGCCTTTTTCATTATTAATCAACAGCTTGATACGGCTGTCGAAACGGCGATTGAGCTCAGTGCCCCATTTGACCGCGATCCAGCGGTCCGGTTCCTTGACCTTCTGCCGTTTGGCGGTGGTGCAATCAAAGGTATGCACCAGCAGCCCCTGATCCCGGCGTAACTGGCCGATGATGGAGTCGCCCGGAATCGGCAAACAGCACTGGGCCAGCTGCACCGACACCCCTTCACTGCCACAAATGGTGACCGGATCCAGCTCGGCCGCACTATTGTGGTCGATCGGCGCGCTGGCCGATTCGCCGCCGCGCAAACCGAAGATATGCCGTGCCACCAGCGCCGCCATGCGCTTGCCGATACCAATGTCGGCATACAGCTCATCCAGCGACTTGGCGCTCGATTCATTCAGCAGTCGTTCCACCAGATGCTCTTCCAGCTCCGGATTAATGCCGAGGTTGGACAGTGCCTGCGCCAGCAACTGATGGCCGAGCGTGATCGACTCCGGCAGGTTGATGGTGCGCAGGTGATGGCGGATCGCCGAGCGCGCCTTGCCGGTGCGTACGAACGACAGCCACGTCGGACTCGGCCGCGAGGCTGCATCGGTGACGATTTCGACGATGTCGCCGTTGCGCAGCTCGGTGCGCAGCGAGGCCGGCTCGTTGTTGATGGTGACCGACACCGTGTGATCGCCGATCCCGGTATGGATCGAGTAAGCGAAGTCGATCGGCGTGGCGCCGCGCGGCAGCGCGATGATCTTGGATTTCGGCGTGAACACGTACACCGAGTCCGGGAACAGGTCGACCTTGACGTGTTCCAGGAACTCGGCCGAATCGCCAGTCTGCTGCTGGATGTCGAGCAGCGACTGCAGCCACGCATGGGTGCGCTGCTGCATGTCCGACAGATTCGCTTCACCGTTTTTATACAGCCAGTGCGCCGCCACGCCCGATTCGGCGGTGCGGTGCATTTCCTGGGTGCGTATCTGGAATTCGACCGGGGTGCCGTAGGGGCCAATCAGCGTGGTGTGCAGCGACTGGTAGCCATTCAGCTTGCGGATCGCGATGTAATCCTTGAACTTGCCCGGCATCGGCTTGTACAGCGAGTGCAGCGTGCCCAGCGCTACATAGCAGTTGGGGAAGCTGTCGACCACTACGCGGAAGCCGTACACGTCCAGCACCTGCGAGAACGACAGGTGCTTGGAGCGCATTTTCCTGTAAATGCCGTACAGCGTCTTTTCGCGGCCATACACTTCGGCCTCGATGTTTGCCATCGCCAGCGTGTTCTTGACCGATTCGAGGATCTTCTTGACCACTTCGCGCCGGTTGCCGCGCGCTGCCTTGACGGCCTTGGCCAGCGTGCGGTAGCGCATCGGGTACAGGTGCGAGAACGACAGGTCCTGCAGTTCGCGGTAGATATTGTTCAGACCGAGGCGGTGCGCGATCGGCACATAGACTTCCATGGTCTCGCTGGAGATGCGCGCCTTCTTGGCGGGCGCCATCACTTCCATGGTGCGCATATTGTGCAGCCGGTCGGCCAGCTTGATCAGGATCACGCGCACGTCGGACGCCATCGCCAGCAGCATCTTGCGGAAGTTTTCCGCCTGCGCTTCGATCTGGCTCTGAAACTCGATTTTTTCCAGCTTGGACAGGCCGTCGACCAGATTGGCGACCGGCGCGCCGAAGCGTTCGATCAGCTCTTCCTTTTTGACGTCCTGGTCTTCCATCACGTCATGCAGCAGCGCCGCCATGATCGCTTGCGCGTCGAGTTTCCACTCGGAGCAGATTTCGGCGACGGCGATCGGGTGCGAGATATACGGTTCACCCGACTTGCGCATCTGTCCCAGGTGCATCTCATCGGAGAAGCGATAGGCTTCCTTGACCTTTTTCAGGTCAGCCGGCGTCATGTATTCAGCCAGTTTTTCGGTGAGGTGGGTAACAGAAGCAACGCCGGGTGTGACGGCGGGCGGCGTGGCCAGAGGCGACGACGAGGGAACGATGGGCGTTTCGGCGGGATTGAGGCTCATACTTGTTGCGTTCCGTCGCGGTAAGAAGGTTTTAATACTACCAGAGGGCAGGGCTGAAAACTGTCCAGACCGTTCTTACTGCGCAGGAACGCTGGTCCCAACTTACATCGGGACCTTTTTCAACATTTCCAGACCGACTTTACCAGCTGCGATTTCGCGCAGGGCAACGACGGTCGGCTTGTCTTTGGCTTCCACTTTCGGGGTGTGACCTTGCAGTAGTTGACGGGCGCGATAGGTCGCAGCCAGCGTCAGCTGGAAACGGTTAGGGATATTCTTCAGACAATCTTCAATCGTAATACGGGCCATCTTAACTCCTAGAAAACTTGAATATTTATTCAGCGTGGATGCCCAACTGGGCGAACAGCGAGACGTTGCGGGCAGCCTGCTGCGGGAAGCGGCAACGGGCCGCGCGGACTATTGCCGTCAGCTCGGACAAGGCGACCGAGAATTCTTCGTTGATGATAGCATACTCGAACTCTGGAGCGTGGGCGATTTCGCCGCCAGCGGCCAGCAGACGGCGCGTGATCACGTGTGGTTCGTCGGTGGCGCGCTTGTGCAGCCGTTCTTCCAGTGCGTTGATCGAGGGCGGCAGAATGAAGATGCCGGCCGCTTGCGGGAACTGTTTTTTGACCTGACGCGCGCCCTGCCAGTCGATTTCCAGCAGGATGTCGGTACCGGTTTTCATCTGTTCCTCGACCATGATGCGCGAGGTGCCATAGTAATTACCGTGCACTTCAGCCCACTCAAGGAATTCACCGGCCTTGGCGCGTGCGACGAAGTCTTCCGCCGTCGTGAAATAGTATTCCTTGCCATGGGTCTCACCCGGGCGCGGGGCGCGGGTGGTGGTGGAAATCGACAGCTTGATGGTCGGTTCCTGGGCCAGCAGGGCGTTGACCAGGGTGGATTTACCGGCACCGGAAGGCGCGACCACCATGAACAGGCTACCAGCGAAGGCGGGAGTTTGGCTCATTGTTTATCTTTCGCTAACGTCTGTGGGCGATGTGAGCGCCCAAAGACGTATTTTACCAAAGAGCAAGGCCGGTCACCAACTCCCGCCAGTCTTGCGTCAGATGGCCCAGCCGCCTGCGTAGAACACGGCCAGCGCGACGGCGATGGCGACGGTGCCGAAGTTCAGCTTGCGCCATTCGCCGGAGATCAGACGGCCGACCACCAGCGTGCAGAAGCCCAGCATGATGCCGGTGACGATATTACAGGTCAGCAGGATGAACACGGCGCACACCAGACCGGCCAGTGCGTCGAGCTTGTCGTCCATATTCATGTGGGCCACGCTGCCCAGCATCAGCAAGCCGACATACATCAGTGCCGGTGCCGTCGCATACGGCGGCACCAGACCGGCCAGCGGCGAGAAGAAGATCAGGCCTAGGAACAGCAGGCCGACCACCACCGCCGTCAGGCCGGTCTTGGCGCCGGCCGCCGTGCCCACGCTTGATTCGATATAGGCTGCCGCCGGCGCGCCGCCGACCAGACTGGAGAAGATGGAGCTGAGCGAATCGGCCGTCAGCGCCTTGCCGCCATTGTGGATGTAGCCACGGGCGTCGACCTGACCGGCCTGACCGGCGACGGCGCGGATGGTGCCAGTGGCGTCGAATACGGCCGTCATCACCAGCGCCAGTACGCTGGGCAGTACCGCCATGCTGAGTGCGCCGCGTACATCCATCGCGCCGATCAGCGAGGGATGGCCGGGCGAACCCAGTTGTGGCAGCGCGAACACGCCGCTGAAATGCACGGCCGGGTCAAACGCCAGTCCCAGCGCGGAAATCACGATCACCACCAGCAGGATGCCGCCCGGCACCTTGCGCTGTTCCAGACCGAAGATGGCGGCCAGTCCCAGCATGCTCATCACGACCGGGAACGAGGTGATCTGGCCCAGCGCCACCGGCAGGCCGGCGCCGGCATTCTTGACCACCAGTCCGACTTCGCTGGACGCGATCATCAGCAGGAACAGGCCGATGCCGACCCCGGTGCCGTGGGCCACGCCGGACGGCAGGTTTTGCAGGATCCACGAGCGCAGCCCGGTCACCGAGATTGCCGTGAAGACCAGGCCCATCAGGAATACCGCGCCCAGCGCGACGGCTGGCGTCAGGCCCTTGCCCAGCACCAGACCGAAGGCAGTGAAGGCGGTCAGCGAAATGGCGCAGCCGACCGCGATCGGTAGCCGGGCCCACAAGCCCATCAGCAGGGAGCCAAAGGCGGCTGTCAGGCACACGGCGACGAACACGGCGCCGACGTCAAAGCCGGCCTGTCCCAGCATGCCGGGCACCACGAACACGGAATACACCATGGCGAGGAAGGTGGTGATGCCGGCCACCACTTCGCGCCGTGGCGTGCTGCCGCGGGCGGCGATCTGGAAATACTGGTCGAGTTTGCTGCCCGTTGCGGGGCTGGGGGGCTGCTGAGGCTGCTGAGCTTGCTGGGGCTCTGCGGGCCGGAGTTGTGGCTGGGACATGGTGCTGCTCCTGTTTATTGTTGGCCGCCGACACGGCTGCTGTAGCACGGTCGGGGTGTCTCGTCGTTATAGTTTGCCAACAGAGCTTAAGCGCAGGTGTGCCCCGGTCACACCGCAGCGGGCAGATAGGTATCATATGCAAAGTCATATTGCGTTTATCAAATGGCGTATATTCGCCGGACCGCCAACTTTTTAATAATTCTTCAAGGAAATCATCATGTTGCGACCGAACCGCCTGCTGCTGCTGTTGCTGATGACTGCCGGACTGATGGGAAGTGTCATGGCCCAGAGCCTGACGCCGCAGGAACAGCGCATTGTCGCCCATGCTAAAGCCCATGCGGCCGAGTCGCTGGTGCTGCTGGAACAGGCCGTTAATATCAACAGCGGCACCATGAATCATGAGGGCGTGCGCGCCGTGGGCCAGCTGTTCCGCACCGAATTCGAGCGGCTCGGCTTCCAGACCCAATGGATCAGCATGCCGCCGGAAGTGCAGCGGGCCGGCCATCTGGTGGCCACGCGCGAGGGTCAGCAAGGCAAGCGGGTGTTGTTGATTGGCCACTTGGACACCGTATTCGAGGCCGACAGCCCGGTGCAGAAGTGGAACCGGCAGGGCGACCGCGTGCGCGGGCAGGGCGTGAACGATATGAAGGGCGGCGACGTGATCATCATCGCGGCGCTGCGTGCGCTGCAGTCGGCCGGCGCGCTCGACAACACGCGCATCAGCGTGATCTTCACCGGCGATGAGGAAAATGCCGGCAATCCGAAGAGCATCACGCGCGGCGATCTGGTGACGCTGGCCAAGCGCAGCGATGTGGCGCTGGCGTTCGAGGGCACGGTGCTGGATCAGGATGGCAAGGCCACCGGCACCATCGGGCGGCGCGCTTCGACCAGCTGGCGGCTCGACGTCAAGGGCAAGCAGGGCCACTCGCAAGGGGTGTTCAGCGCAGCCTCCGGCTACGGCGCCATTTACGAGAC
>JBGSBQ010000233.1:0-6069 GCA_041730475.1 Sphingomonadaceae bacterium | reverse complement strand
ACGCTACGGCACCTTAACTTCACGGTATGAGGGACAGACCCCGCTTTTCTTAGCTGTACGCGGGTGTTGTAACGCTGGCGGCGAGCGCTGCGGCGATCACGGCGCCGAGCTGGCGGGCCAGCGGGACGATGGCGTCGCTGCTGGTGGCGGCGTAGGACAGCACCAGCCCGCTACGGCGGGTGCCGGTGCAGTAGCCGGATAGTGGCAAGACGCTGATGCCGGCCTCGGCGGCGGCCTGCGCCACCGCTTCATCGTCGACCGCATCCGGCAGGCGCAGCGTCAGGTGGACGCCGACGTCGGCGCCGCTGAAGGCTACCGTGCCGGCGGCGAAGGCTGGCGCCAGTGCGGCCTGCAAGGTCGCCACCAGCACCTGGCGGCGCTCGGCGTAGATCACACGGGTGCGCCGCAGATGGCTGGCGTAATGGCCTTCGCGGATAAAATCGGCCAATACCGCCTGACCGACCTGTTCGCCCTCGCGGTACAGATCGGCCGAGGCATGCGCAAACGCCGCCGCCAGTGCCGGCGGCACCACCAGATAGGCCAGCCGGATGCCGACGAACAGGGTCTTGCTGAAAGTGCCGAGGTAGATCACGCGCTGGGCCCCGTCCAGCCCTTGCAGCGACGGCAGCGGCGCGGCGCCGAAGCGGTATTCGCTGTCGTAATCGTCTTCCAGCAGCACGCTGCCATGCAGTTGGGCGAATTGCAGCCATTGCTGGCGCCGCGCCAGCGGCATCACGCCGCCCAGCGGGAACTGGTGCGACGGCGTCAGGTACACCAGCCGCGGCGGCGCGGCGCTGGCCGGCGGACAGGGCATGCCGTCGTCATCGACATCGACCGGTTGCAGCCGCAGGCCATTGCCGTCGAAGACTTTGCTGGCGGCCCAGTGGCCGGGATTTTCGAACCAGACCACGTCGCCGGTGTCGGCCAGCAGGCGCGCGATCAGGTCCAGCGACTGGCTGGTGCCGTCGGTGATGATCACTTGCGCCGCCTCGCAGCGCACCCCGCGTGATACCCGCAAGTGCTCGGCGATGGCCTGACGCAGCGCCGGCAGCCCGCCCGCCTCGCCTTCGGCCAGCGCCACGCTGGCGTCCTGTTTCCAGTGGCGCTGCTGCAGCTGGTGCCACAGCTTGAGCGGGAACAGCGTCAGGTCGTGCACACCGGCGCAGAACGGGCGCTTGATGTAAAAGCGGTTCAGCGGATGCCCGACGATCGCCTGCCCACGCGCCGAGAAGGCTGGGCCCTCCGGTGCTGCCGGCGTGACGCTGACGCTGGCTGGGGCGGCGGCCGGCGTGTCGGCCGCCACCCGGCATACATAGGTGCCCGAGCCATGGCCGATCGCCACCAGCCCTTCATCCTGCAGCGTTTCGTAGATGCTGACCACGGTGTTGCGGGCGATCCCCAGTTCGGCCGACAGGGTGCGGGTCGAGGGCAGCTGGACCGGCGCGGGCAGCGTGCCATCGAGGATCGCTTGCCGGATCAGGCGCACGATCAGCTGACGGCGCGACAGCGCTGGCTGGGCCGCTTGCAGAGCGGGCAGTTGTTGGCTAAGCCATTCATGCAGGGGCAGGGAAAACATGGCGGCGATGGCGGGACGGCGGCGGCGAAAGTGCGCAGTGTACCGCGTCCGGCACAACTGGCCCAGTGCGGCGACACCAGAGTGGTGCTTGTGTGCGCCGGGCACTGCACCTATGCTGGAACGCCGCTGTGCACTCACTCTGAAAGAAGCCTGTGTCCCACCTCCCTGCCATTGCCGTCGCCGCGCCCTTCCCTCCCCTCGCCGCTGCCAGCGCCGCCGACGCAGCGCTGCAGCACTGCCAGTCCGGCGCCATCGACAGCGTCGAATGCGCGCTGTCCGACCTCAGTTCTGTCGCCCGCGGCAAGATCCTGAGCGCCAGCGAATTTGTCGCCCAGCGCGGCACCCGGCTGCCCTCGATCATCTTCGGCACCACCGTGGTGGGTGGCGAACCGGCTTCGGTGTATCAGGACCTGATCCCGCCCACTTATCCCGATGTGGCGCTGGTGCCGGACTGGCCAACCTTCGCGCCCGATCCGCTGACGCCGGGCCGGGCCACGGTGCTGTGCGATGTGCGCGGCAGCTTTACCACGCCGCGCGGGGTGCTGATTGATGCCGCCACGCTGGCGCCGCGCAGCATCCTGCAGCGCGTACTGGCGCAACTGGAGGCGCGCGGCCTGACGGCGCGGGTGGCGCCGGAACTGGAGTTCTTCTTGTTCGCGATGCCGCCGGCCGGCCACGGCGGGCCACTGGCGCCGGCCGCCAGTCCGTTCCATGCGCAGCGGCGCGAACAGTTCATCGACATCTTTTCACTCGAGCAGACTGCCGCCTTCGAACCGTTTTTCAGCACGCTGTGGGCGGCCTGCCGGGCGCAGGGCATCCCCGTCACCGGCTATTCGCACGAGGCGGCGGCCGGCCAGTATGAGGTCAATTTCGCGCCGGGCGCGCCGCTGGCGCAGGCCGATGCCGTGTTCCGCTTCAAGCGGCTGGCGCGCGAGGTCGGGCTGCGCTACGGCTGCTGCGCGACCTTCCTGGCCAAGCCCGGCCTCGATGGTCCCGGCTCGGGCATGCACTGGCATCTGAGCTTGCAGGAGCGCGCCAGCGGGCGCAATGTGTTCAGCGACGGCTCGCCGGCACTGCAGCAGTTCATCGGCGGCCTGCAACGCCATGCGCGCGCCAGCACGGCGCTGTTCGCACCGTATCAGAATTCCTATCTGCGCTTCCAGAAGCACGAAGCGGCGCCGGCCACCGCCAGCTGGGGCCAGGATGACCGCTCGGTGGCGTTCCGCATTCCGGTTTCTGACCCGGCTAACCGGCGCGTCGAAAACCGCTTGCCGGGCGCGGACGCGAACCCGTATTTGCTGCTGGCGCTGATGCTGGCGGCCGGCCTCGATGGCCTCGAACAGCAGCTGGCGCCGAGCGCGCAGGCCGATGCGCTGCCGCTGTCGCTGGAGGCGGCGCTGGCGGCACTGGAGGACGATGGCTGGCTGCGCGCGCTGCTGGGCGCGCCCTTCGTGCAGACCTACACGGCGCTAAAACGCCATGAGCTGGCGCAGCGCGCGGCGGCGCCGGTCGGGCTGGAATGGGATATCGCGCAGCTGCTGTTTCACGCCTGAGGCGCGCTGCCGCCGGCCGGCAGGCGGATCACCGCATGCAGGCCGCCGTCCGGGTGGTTCGCCAGCCGCAGCGTGCCGCCATGGCTGTCGACGATGCCGCGTGCGATGCCCAGTCCCAGTCCCATGCCGCCGTCATTGCGCTCGCGCCCATGGGCCAGCCGCACGTACGGTTCCAGCAGGCTGGCGATGGCGTCTTCCGGCACGCCGGGACCGTGGTCGCGCACCGCGATCTCGATCCAGCCATCCACCGCGCTGACGCTGATTTCGGCGCGCTCGCCGTAATACAGGGCGTTGTCGAGCAGGTTGCCGATCGCGCGTTTTAACGCCAGCGGCTTGGCGCGCACCTGCAGTGCGCTGTCGCGGTAGGCGACCCGGTGGCCGGCCAGCCCGGCGCTGCGCACCAGCCGTCCGATTAGCGGGTCGAGCCGCACTTCGGCCGGGTTCTCGTGGATGTCGCTGTCTTTGACGCATTGCAGGGCGCCTTTGACCATCACGTCGAGTTCATCGAGGTCTTCTTCGAATTCATTGCGCAAGGCGTCGTTATCGAGCAGTTCGGCGCGCAGTTTCAGGCGCGTGATCGGGGTTCGCAGGTCGTGCGAAATCGAGATGAACAGGCGTTCGCGGTCGCTGATGTAGCGCGCGATGCGTTCGCGCATGGCGCCAAAGGCGCGGGCCGTGTTGACGAATTCGCGGCTGCCCGTTTCCGGCAACGCCGGCGCATGTTCGTCCTTGCCGAACGCTTCGGCGGCGTCCGACAGCGCCGCCAGCGGGCGCGTGATCGAGCGCACCATCAGTATCGACAGCAGCAACAGCACCGCCAGCGACACGCCTTGCAATACCAGCCGGTCGGTCGACAGCGGATCGTAGCTGGACAGGAAATACGGATTCGGCATCAGCGTGGCGAGGTAGAGCCAGTTTCCCGGTTCGAGTTCGGCCTGGATCACCAGTACCGGCGCCGGGTCGGGTTTCAGCAGCAGGATGTGGCGCACCCACGCTTCCGGCAGTTCGCTGACGCGCACGCCGTCCGGCGATACCACCAGCTGCTCGGGCCAGGCGAACGCCAGCCGCAGCTGGCCGTCGCGCCCCAGGTCGTTGCGCAGCGTGCGCTCCAGCGTGGCCAGTGCGCTCTGCGCCAGCGCCTGCGGCGCGATCGGCTGCAGCGGCACGTAGGCGCGGTTCTGGACCACGTAGAAACGGGTCCCGCCCATGTCGCGGAATTGCTGGATCAGCAGGCTGCGGTAGCTGGGCGGCAGGCTGCGAAAAAAACGGATCGAGCTGGCCGCGCCCTGCCCCAGATACTGGGCGGCGGCGTGGGTATCGCCTTCGGCCTTGGCGCGCAGCTGGGTGGCCCACAGCACGCTGCCGGCCAGCTGGGTCAGCAGCAATCCGGCGCCCATCACCAGCGACAAACGCCCCAGCAGCGACTGCGGCCACCAGTGCAGCCAGCGTGGCCAACGCAGCCAATGCAGCCAGCCTGGCCCGCCCGCGGCCCGCGCGGCGTCACGCATGGGTCACGCCGACGTCGGCCGAGAACACATAACCGGCGCCGCGCACGGTCTTGATCAGCATCGGCTGCTTGCCGTCGTCGTTCAGGCGTAGCCGCAGGCGCGAGATCTGCACGTCCAGCGAGCGGTCCAGCGGGCCGGCGTCGCGGCCCCGGGTTTCCTCGCACAGCAGGCTGCGATCGAGCACCGTGCCCGGATGTTCGACGAAGTATTTGAGCAGCTGGAAATCGAGCCCGGTCAGCGCCACCGGGGCGCCGTCGGCGTCGACCACGGTGCGCTCGAGCAGGTCCAGCGTGTAGCCGTTAAAGTGGTAGCAGCGCACCGCCGCCACCGGCTCCTGTGCGCTGCGGCGCAGGATGGCCTTGATCCGCGCCAGCAGTTCGCGCGGGCTGTAGGGCTTGGCGATGTAGTCGTCGGCGCCAAGTTCGAGGCCGACGATGCGGTCGGTTTCGTCGGAGCTGGCGGTCAGCATGATGATCGGTACGTTCGAGCGCTGGCGCAGGATGCGGCACAGCGCGAAGCCGTCGGTGTCGGGCAGCATGACGTCGAGGATGACCAGCGCCAGCTGGCCGGCGTGCTGGTGCAGCTCGGCCAGAAAGCTCTCGCCGTTGTGCGACAGGATCACGTCGTACTGGTTTTTTTCGAGGTAGGTCTTGAGCAGGACCCGAGTTTTGTGATCGTCGTCGACGATCAGGATCTGGCGTGGCATGGCGCGCTCCTTAGGGGGCGGGGGATTTGTGGCTGCGCAGGTTCAGCGTGCGCAGGAGGGCGGCCAGGCGGCGCTGGGTGTCGGCGGCGCTGATGCTGTCGTCCATGTAAAAGCGGTGCACTTCGGCGATGATGGCGTCACGGCTGTCGTCATCGGTCGCCATGCGGTGCACCAGACTGGGGGCTTGTACGGCGGCGCCGCGCGCGAAGCTGCGCCAGGAGGCGCGTGCGCAGCTGTCCATGCTGCGCGGGTCGGCGTCGCGCCGCACCGGGACGGCACCCTTGGCGGCGTTGTACTGCTGCTGCACGGCCGGGGTCAGCACCAGCCGCGCCAGCTTTTCTTGTGCGCCCTGGTGGCGGTAGTCGGCGGCGAACATGGCCAGCGTGTCGACACTGTACAGGTGGTAGTTGCCGGTGCCGGGCAGCGGCACGCAGCCGAAGGCGTCGTCGGTGGCGTAACCCATCTGGTTCAGTTCTGCCTTGGCCCAGTCGCCCATGATGAACATGGCCGCGTCGCGCCGTGCAAAGCGTTGCAGCGCGGCGGTCCACGGTAGTTCGTCCTGCGGCGCGAGCATCCAGCTTTTCATGCTGCGCAGCCGTGCCAGCGCGTGCAGCAAGCGCGGATCGGCCAGTGCCTGCGGGCTGTGGCGCACCAGCAGCTCGCGGTAGTAATCAGGGCCGCTTTCGGCCAGCACCAGATTTTCAAACAACGTGGCGACCTGCCACG